>CAZDXZ010000052.1:0-4397 GCA_964509615.1 uncultured Dehalococcoidales bacterium | reverse complement strand
TATTCCAACCACGCGTCGTCCAGTCCGCTCAGATTGAATCCGTAGACGGTGGTCAAAGCATCATTCAGGCTGAAACCGTCGTTGAGCAGGACAAGCAATTGATGGATTTTCTCCTTGCCCTGTGTTTTCACCAGGTATTCAATTACGCTCTGGCTCTGAGCATAGGCGAAATAGGCTTCCTGTGGATCGGCGGGAAAAGGGCTGGAAAGGGATTGCAGGGAGGCAATGCGGCCGTCCTCGATAGACCTTTTCAGCTCTTCCCTGTCGGCTTCGCTCTGTTCGCCTTCAGCATGCATGGCCAGTCCCTCGTCCAGCCAGTACGGTCTCGTTTCTCCGTAGGGGCTGACAGTGACCTGCTGCGTAATCAGGTGTCCCAGCTCGTGCGCCACGGCTTTCTTACCCCATTCCAGGTTGTTGGGTGAGATACCGATGGAAATGATGGTGAATCCTCTGTAAGCCACTCCCCCTGTCCATTCGTCTGGAGCAACGATGGAGCTCCTGAGATCGCTGAAACTGGCGTATATATAGATATAGACAGGTTTGTCCAGTGTAACACCTGTGTCACGTTCCAATCGATCCTGTGCATCTGTAGCTGCCTTGAGCAGGTCATCGGCGAACGAACGGCTTCCTCTGTACCAGTAGATGTTGATGTTTTGATCGCTGACCTTCTGCCACTTATATCGCGTGTCATCAAAAGAGATGACTTTTTCAGGTGTGGCCAGCCTGTTTCCCGCGGCGTCTTCGATCACCCACCAGTATGTGACTCTGGCGCCGGGCGGCAACATGCCTTTGCGCATATCCCAGCTCCAGGCAGCCTCGACGCTTGTGGAAGGTTGGAACTGCGGCCAGGCCTCGGCATAGGTCGGGCAGTACACCTTCTTATCGACTTCGTAGCGCAGCCGGATGCGTGTAATCGGTTGCGTGCTCTCGGCTTTGACCCTGAATGTGAGCAGATTGGGGAAATCCGTTTCCGTGCTTGAATCCAGTATTCTGATATCGCCGGCCGCAGATACTGAGATTGGCACAAGGTATATCAGGAGCAGCAGCAGGATGATGGTGAATCGCCTTATCATTTCTCTTCTCCAACTTTCGAGCGCAAATACGCATTGATGAACTCATCGATCTCGCCGTCCAGGACTGCAGCGGTATTGCTGGTCTCATGCTCCGTCCTGTGGTCTTTTACCATCTTGTAAGGGTGGAGCACATAACTCCTGATCTGGTTGCCCCAGCCGGCGTCAATGCGTTTTCCTTTTATCTTGGCTTTCTCGGCTTCCCTTTTTTCTATCTCTATCTCAAGCAGGCGGGCATACAGCACCCTTAGCGCGCTCTCCTTGTTCTGGTGCTGTGAGCGCTCGCTCTGGCAGCTTACCACCAGGCCGGTGGGGACATGCGTTATTCTCACCGCGCTGCTGGTTTTTTGCATGTGCTGCCCCCCCGGACCGCTGGATCTGAAGGTATCCACGCGGATATCTTCAGGGTTGATCTGCAGGTCTGAGCGGGCCTCCGCTTCAGGCATGACCTCTACCAGGGCGAACGATGTATGCCTTGCATGATCGGCGTCGAAGGGGGAGAGGCGCACCAGCCTGTGCACGCCGTGCTCCGATTTGAGGTTTCCGTAGGAAAAATTTCCCCTTATCTCGATAGTGGCGTTCTTAATGCCGGCCTCGTCTCCCGGAGAGACATCCAGGACGTCGGATTGCAGCTTGTGGCGCTCGGCCCAGCGCAGAAACATGCGCATTAACATCTGTGCCCAGTCCTGGGATTCCGTGCCTCCCGCTCCTGCATGTATGGCAAGTATGGCGTCCCTGCTGTCATAGGGCCCGTCCAGCATGAGCTGCACCTCGATCTCATCGAACTGCGCCTTGATGCGGTCGATCTCGGTGTGCAAGTCGGATTTCAGGGACTGGTCGTCCTCGGCCAGGGCTATGGATATGACCTCCGCCACGCCCGCTGCGCTCTTTTCTATTTCGCGCCATTGTGTGGCGGTGTCCTTAAGCGAACCTATCTGGCGCATGACGGATTGTGCCGTTTGCTGGTCTGACCAGAAGCCCGGATCGGATGTCTTTGCCTCCAGTTCAAGTAGGCGTTTCTCTTTGCCCGCGACGTCAAAGATGCTCCATGATCGAGGAGATCCGGCGCCGCAGCTCTTCAATACGTGTTTTTTCTTCCAGCATTAGCTTCTCTTCAATGCATTTTGTTTTACATAGGTGCAGACTTCTATATCGGATGATCCTCCCGCCGCGATATGCGCCAATCGCGTGGGCTGCGGAAGACGGAAGCCCCGGCAGCAATTCAACACCAGTGAGACAGCATGATCAAGATCGGTTCTGTGCCCTACTGATACGTATAAAGGCTTGACCGCGCGCCTGGTCCTGACCGCTGCGCCGATTATCTCATCGTTCTCAATGAGCGGGCGGTAACTGCCGGCTTCCTCGGGCAATACGTCATGCGTGCCGATCAAACGGGACTTGGCGCATCCGATGGAGGGTGTATTTAATAGCAGACCCAGGTGTGATGCTATCCCCATCCTCCTGGGATGCGCGATGCCCTGCCCGTCCACCATCAACAGGTCGGGCCGTGTTTTTAATCCCTTCCAGGCCAGCAGGACCAGCGGTGCTTCCCTGAACGAAAGCAGGCCCGGGATGTAGGGGAAATCGATCATGCCCTCTGCTACTGAGACGTCGCGGATTTCAAGTCCCGGATAATTCAGTATGACTATTGCTGCACGTCCCATCCTTGAAAAACGTGATACCGAAACATCGATCCCGGCTATCAGACCGATATTCTTGCTGCCGTGATTGCGGATGACCTTGCGGGATAGCTGTACCTGCAGGTCACGGGCCTGCCTGATATCGAGGTCCCAGCGGTGGTAGGGGGGAATTTTCATAAAGCTGATTATAAGGGCTGTACGCGGCATATTACAAATAACGCCGGCATAGCCATAAGGTTGCAATCGTTGGTCTGACAGCTAATGCTTATTCAGGTTACAGAGTATCAAATGATCAACGGAAGCCTGAGATTTTGAAAAATGACGGTGCAGGCTATAAAATTATCCACGTTTACAGGGGATACTTTCGGAGTATCGAATACAGGGGGCAAACAGTTATGAGCTCAAAACAATCGTATATTATTTTTTCAGTCATCGCGCTGGTTTTGATTTGCATATCCGCCGGCTGCAGCAGCCCGGCAACGGAGGTTAACCAGCCGGGCAAGTCCTCCATTACCGAAGGTGTAATGACCGCTTCGGTGGACGATAATTCAAAGCCTACCAGTGCCGTGACCACAGTGTTCGCACCCGATACGCCAGCCATATATTGTTCATTCAAGGTCTCGGGGGTTACGGAGGAGGACCTGATCAAGGCCAGCTGGTACTACGTCAAGGGTGAAGCCGCCGGAAAAGAAAACGAGCTGCTCGACGAGATTTACACGAGCGCGCAGGGTGGCAATGAGGCATACTACCTGGCGTTTTATAAACACATGCCGGCGGGCGGCTGGTATAAGGGCAGTTACAAAGTCGTTCTCTATGTAAATGACAAAGAGAAACTGACGGTGCCCTTCGATGTTAAATAGCTGCGCATCCGCGATTATTTATCGTATGAACGGCGCAGGCGCGAGTATCGGGCCAGCACAGCCATAGCCCGGGCGCATTGCTCCGGCGTATCGTATACGGGGACTCCCGAATCCTTCAGTGCATCCGCTACAGGGTCTGCCTTAACATCGCTGTACCAGCGCACACATACGATTGGCTTTCCATAGATGCGGGGCAGCTCGCAAAAGCGCCTTGTCCCCTCGTCAGTGAGCTTTTTCAGGTTGTCCAGCACATCCGCGGGCAGGTTATCAAGTTTCAAACCCCAGACGAATGGATTAATGGGCACGTTGCTGATGACTCCGTCAATATATTCAAGCTTCAATAATGTCTCCACCACTTTGGCTTCGTCCATGGCCGTGCGATAGCTTCCGGCGAAGTCTACCGGATTGGTGGGTGGCGGGGCATGGGCAGGGAGCATTTTCGCCAGGGCCGCGCAGGTCTCCTTATCCAGCTCCGGCACCTTCAGTCCCAGCTTCTGGCAGGCGTCTGTCGATACAACGCCCTGTCCCCCTGTGCCCAGCACTCCTATCCTGTTGCCGGGAGGCAGCGGTGAGGCGAGGAAGGCGACGGCCAGGTCAAAGGTCTGAAACGACTCCTCGGCACGTATCAGGCCAAGTTGCTCACAGGCGCTCTGGAAGACCAGGTCTGAACCGGCGATGGATGCAGTGTGCGACATAGTCGCACGCGCACCGGCGGGCGAGCTGCCGCCCTTGTAAAGGACGATCGGCTTCCTCTTGACGGTCTCCCTGCATACATTAAAAAACCTTCTCCCATCTTTAATGCCCTCAAGGTAAAGTATGATTACCTT
>CAZDXZ010000051.1:0-11771 GCA_964509615.1 uncultured Dehalococcoidales bacterium | reverse complement strand
GGCATCAATATGGGTTATAATTACTACCTGTGGCGCTTTGAATAAAAGACCATAGCATATATCTCGTTGAGCGCTGCACCAGGCATATATAGATGCGCAGCTACATAATCAAGCGTCTCATCTACAGCGTCATCATCGCCTGGGGCATCATGACGGTCACCTTCATTCTTCTGCGACTGGGCCCGACCTCTCCCGTGGACAGATACATCCTGAATATCGCTGCCAGGGGAGAGAATGTGGAGTCGGTTAAACAGGCCATTGAGGCGCGCTACGGTCTGGATAAGCCCATTCTCGAGCAGTATCTTACCTATATGGGAAACCTGCTGCAGGGCAACTGGGGATGGTCTTTCAGCACCTCGCAGTCTGTTGCCGACCTGATAGCCTCGCACTGGATATATTCCTTCCAGCTCATATTGCTGGCAACTATTTTCGCCATTGTTCTGGGAGTGGGGCTCGGTATGCTGGCGGCGGTCAAGCAAAACACTAAAGTAGATTATGCTGCGTCGATCTTCTCTTTCATCGGTATTTCGATCCCCGGGTTCTGGCTGGGTCTGATGCTGATAATGGTGTTTGCAGTTTACCTGGGGTGGTTTAAGACGTATTACGATACCGGTTACCCGATATGGTCGCTCCAGAATCTCAAGCAGCTCCTGCTGCCCGTGCTGGCACTGGGCATCGGCGAGCTGGCGGGATACCTGCGATACACCAGGTCCGCTATGCTGGACAACCTTCGCAAGGATTTTGTAACAACGGCGCGCGCCAAAGGATTGCCTGAGAAAACTGTTATCGGAAAACATGTTCTGCGCAATGCCGTGCTGCCGCTGGTCACAATTATTATGTTCGATCTGGGCAGCGTTGTTTTCGGCGGCGCATACCTTACGGAGATTGTTTTTGGTATTCCAGGTTTGGGACAGGTGTCTTTCAACGCCATTTTCGCCAACGACTATGCAGTGGTTGTTGCGGTTACTCTGATCGGCACCTTCCTCGTCCTGTTTATCAACCTGGCGACGGACCTGATATATACATATCTTGATCCGAGGATTAGATATGACTGAAGTCAAGCCGGCGCGCTCCGGCAAGAGGCTGATGGATTACTATTGGGAACGGTTATGTAAAAACCGGTTGTCCATCGTGGGCCTGGGTTTTATCCTGTTCCTCTGCCTTGTCGGTATATTCGGCCCGATCTTTGCGCCGGACCCGCAAAAGACGGATTTTACGATTAAGAACCTCCCCCCTCTGGGCTTCTCGATCGAGGAATCGGTTTACGAAATATCGACCGGTGAATCCACAACCACGGTTATCTGGGGACAACCGGATCATCCGCTGGGTACAGACAGCAAAGGGCGCGATATGCTTGCCATGCTGATCTCGGGCGCAAGGATATCGCTGCTGGTCGGTCTGCTGGCTACAGGTATTGCGATTTTCCTGGGTACGTTCATCGGCGTGCTCTCGGCTTTCTCCGGCGGATGGGTGGACAACGTTTTAATGCGGTTCACTGATATAATGATGACCTTTCCATTCTTTCTGCTGCTGGTGATGATCGTGTTTATTTTCGGGCCCAGCCTGGCCATAATTGTGCTGGTTATCGGCCTGACCGGTTGGACGGGGGCGGCAAGGCTGATACGGAGCGAGACCCTGTCCGTCAGGACAAGGGATTTCGTTACCGCATCCAAAGCTCTGGGTGCCAGCGATGCCCGGATTATGTTTTCTCATCTTATTCCCAATGTCAGCAGTCTGATTATCGTGATGGCCACGCTTTCCATACCGGGTGTTATCATGGCTGAAGCGGCCTTGAGCTTCATCGGGCTGGGTGATCCCATGAGCACAAGCTGGGGGACCATCCTTAATACCGGCCAGCACAGCCTGGATACAGCCTGGTGGGTGGCTGTGGAGCCCGGCATTATGCTCTTCCTTACGGTTCTATCCTTCAATTTCTTCGGCGACGGTTTAAGAGACGCCTTCGATCCCAGGGCCAGTATATGAAATAACAGACAGGAATAGCATGCAGTTGAAATCTGAGACGGTTCTGGAAGTAAAAGACCTGAAGACATGGTTCTTCACTCGCCGAGGCACGGTAAAAGCCGTAAACGGCGTGGATTTCGCTCTCAGAAAAGGAGAATGTCTGTGCCTGGTGGGCGAATCAGGCTGCGGCAAATCTGTAACGGCCCTCTCTATTCTTCGTCTTTTCGATGACCCGCCCGGCAGGATAGTCGGAGGGCAGGTTACTTATAAAGGCACGGACCTTACCACCTGCCCGGTGCCGCATCTGAGAGAGATAAGAGGCGGGGATATCGCCATGGTTTTTCAGAATGCACAATCGTCATTGAATCCTGTTTTTACCATCGGCGACCAGATAATAGAGCAGGTAATGGTGCATGAGAGGATCAGCCGGACGAAAGCCCTGGACAGGGCCCGCACCCTGCTGGAGGAAATGAATATACCTCAGCCGGGAAACGCCCTCAAAATGTATCCTCATCAGATGTCGGGAGGGATGAAGCAGAGGGCTATGATCGCCATGAGCCTTTCCTGCAGCCCGCAGATATTGATCGCCGATGAGCCCACTACGTCTGTGGATGTAACCATCAGAGCACAAATAGTACATATTCTGCGGGAACTCAAGCTCCGCAGGCAGATGTCTATCATTTTCATCACGCACGACCTGTCGCTGGTGAATGAGATTGGAGATCGTGCAGCCGTTGTGTACGGAGGCAGAGTGGTGGAAGTTGCCCCCGTCGAAGATATACTGAAAAGGCCGGCACATCCGTACACGGTCGGGCTCATCGATTGCCTGCCGGATATATCGTCTCAGGCCAAAAGGCTCCCCTCCATCCCGGGCAATACTCCCAATCCTCTGGAAATGCCGTCCGGATGCCCTTTTCACCCGCGCTGCTCAAAGGTGATGGAGATTTGCCGGACGACGGTTCCCGCGCCGGTGCAAATTGACGCCGATCACGCTGTATCCTGTCACCTGTTCGGGCATGAAAGAGGAGGAGGAAATTGATGGCCGGTCCTATGCTGGAGGTCAATAACCTCAAAAAGTACTACAGGATTACCGGCGGATTGATGTCGCGTGCGGTTAGTCAGATACGGGCGGTGGACGGTGTTTCATTGACCGTCGATAAAGGTGAGGTGCTGGGTCTTGTAGGGGAATCCGGTTGCGGTAAATCGACGCTGGGCAAGGCTATATTAAGACTGGAAGAGCCGACCGCCGGCGATATCAAATTTAACGGTACGGATGTGCTGGGGCTGGACAGGCGCAGGCTCAGAGAACTGAGGGGGAAAATGCAGATAGTCTTCCAGGATCCCGATTCGTCTCTGGACCCCAGAATGACTGTCGGCAATTCAATAGCCGAGGCGCTTATAGTGCACGGCATCAGCGATGCCGCAGAAGTGGGCGATCGCGTTGCGCGCCTGCTGGAAAAGGTCGGACTGGAGGCGGATTTCGGTGAGAGATATCCTCACGAATTCAGCGGCGGCCAGAAGCAGCGCATCGGCATCGCCAGGGCGCTGGCTATGGATCCCCAGCTGATAATTGCCGACGAGCCCGTCAGTGCGCTGGATGTCTCGGTGCAGGCCCAGATACTCAACCTGATGATGGATATAAGAGACAAAGACGGGCTGGCCTATATCTTCGTAAGCCACGATCTTTCCGTGGTCAGGTATTTATCCGATCGTGTAGCAGTCATGTACCTGGGCAAGATTGTTGAGATGGCGGATAAAGCTGAGTTCTTCCGTAATCCACTGCACCCTTATACGGAAGCTTTATTATCGGCCATAGCCAGCCTGCGTCCCGAAGGTGGTGAAAGGATCTTGCTTAAGGGAGATGTACCCTCGCCCCTCAGTCCTCCTTCCGGCTGCCGCTTCCATACCAGGTGCCATCGTGTGATGCCAGTATGTTCTGAGATCGAGCCTGAGCTTAAACAGGTTGCACCCGGACATCCGGTATCATGCCACCTGTATACCTGATCTGAGCTTCTTACACATATAGTGACCTGAGAGCTCATAGCCGAAGCCTCGGCGGAAATAATCGCGGGCACCCACACCGCTGATTACAGCGATACTGTCCGCTGCGAATTCCTCGCGAGCGATCCGTTCCGCCTCTTTAATCAGTGAGGAGCCCAGCCCTTTGTGCTGTGCAGCCAGGTCGTCCTGTTCACCTATAGGCACCTCCGATCCGAAGATGTGGACCTCCCTTATCAGCGCAGGGAAAATATCATGGGGGCCGATGCGGAGCCGCAACAGGCCGAACAGAGTACCTGCATCGTCTTCGAAGGACAGGAATATTTCCCTGCCTCCCGATGACTCATAATCATACCTGTGCAGGGTGGGCGCACCTATCTTCCAGCCCTCCCGCCGGCGGTGGCCGTATTCACGGCAGCGTGTGCACCGGCACTGTATCCCTCTTTTTTTCATTACCTCCTTTACTCCGGAGCGTAGGGAAAGGTCGCGGCAACCTGCAGTAATGAATTTGGTGGGGATGTCGCGCATTACCCGCGGGATACGTACATAGCCCGGTACTCCAGCTTTAATATCGGCTACAAGATCGATCATTTCATCCATGGAGTAGGGAGTATATTTGCCCTGGCGGTACCATTGCTCGAGCTCGGTGCCGCTCACAACCAGGGTGGGATAGATCTTGATCCCATCCGGTCTATAACCGGCATCGTCGAATAGCAGCTTTGCCTGCGACAGATCATGCTGCAGTGTAGATCCAGGCAGTCCCGGCATCCAGTGGTAGTAGACTTTTAGCCCGTATTTTTTCAGAAGGGTTGTGGCATCGGTCACATCTTTAATGCAGTGGCCGCGCCGGACCAGCCGGTATATATCATCGTCCAGCGTTTGTACGCCCAGCTCCACACGGGTGGTGCCGTACTCAAGCATGCGCTTCACATCGTTTTCACTGCACCAGTCCGGACGGGTCTCGATGCAGAGGCCCACGCACCGGTATCTGGCCGTCTCGTTCAACCGCTGGGCATCCTCCAGGCTCTTTGAAGGGCATCCGTTGAGCGCATCGTAGCAGGACCGGATAAAACTGTACTGGTATTCGGGAGGTGATGCCAGGAAGGTACCGCCCATGACGATCAGTTCCACTTTATCGACCGGGTGCCCCATTTTGGAAAATATATTGAGGCGGAATTCCACCTGTCTGGACGGATCGAATTCGCAGGACAGGGCGCGTAATACCGCGGGGGATTCCGGTGTATAGCTCTTGGGAGATCCTGTGAATGACGGACAAAACACGCAGGACCCGGGGCACGGCATAGGCCTGGCCATTACCGCTACCGGCGTGACACCTGAGATGGTCCTCGAGCTTTTTCGCATTATGGGATGGCGATCTGCAGTTATGATATATTTAGGCTACAGTTCAAGTTTAGCAAATCAGGCAAAAGGCCAACAAGGACAATCACATTTCAAATACCTACGACGATATTGCGGAGAGCTGGTATAGGCTCAGGCACAGGACCCGCTTTGAGATCGAGCTGAAGTCATTGGCGGATCGCTGGAGGCAGGGCAGGCTGTTGAACATAGGCTGCGCACACGGCCCGGATTTTCTCCCTTTCCAGAATAAATTTGAGCTGTGGGGCCTGGACTCGTCGGGCCGGATGATCACGATGGCTATTAAATATGCGGAAAAACATGACATCAGCCCCAATTTGTTGATGGCGGATGCGGTCCAGCTGCCCTTTGGCGAGGGCGCCTTCGATTACGCTTTAGCTGTGGCAACCTACCATCACATTCACGGCAGTCAGAGCAGGGATACGGCCTTCCGGGAGCTCAGGCGCGTGCTTAAACCTGGCGGGGAAGCCTTTATAACAGTGTGGAACCGGTGGCAGAGGCTATTTCTGGGTAAGGGCAGGGAGGTCCATGTGCCGTGGAAGGCCGGGGATCAGGTAATACACAGATATTATTACTTGTTTACCTATTTTGAAATTGTCAGGGCGCTTAGCGAAGCGGGATTCAAAGTGCTGGCAGCGCGGCCGGAAAGCTATTATAGGCTGCCTCTAAAGTGTTTTTCGCGCAATATATGCGTGCTGGTAAAGCGTGATTAATCAGGTTCGTAACGGACTCGCTGCATTTCGAGCTCGATATCATCGGGCGCTGTCGAAAGTACGATCGGAATAAACGTTTTAACTATCGCGGGATCGAACTGGGTGCCGGCGCACTTCTCCAGTTCGGCTATGGCCTGCTTGAAACTTAAAGCCGAGCGATAAGGCCGCTCGGATATCATGGCCTCGAAGGCGTCGGTGACGCACAGGATGCGTGCCTCAATGGGTATCCCCTCACCTTTCAATCCCGCCGGGTAACCCCTTCCGTCCCACCGCTCGTGATGGTGTTTCACGGCCGCCAGGCATGCGCTCAGACTGGGGACGTGGCCCACAATAGTAGCTGATAGTCTGGGATGCTGCTTCAATAATTCCCATTCTTCGTCCAGAAGCTTCTCGCTCTTGTTGAGTATGCTGTCCGGTATGCCCACTTTTCCAATATCGTGCAAGAGGGCGGCGGCACTGACAAGGGTCACCTGTTCGGGAGTGAGGTTCAATTTCTCCGCGACTGTAACAGCGTACCGGCTGACTCGGCGCGAGTGGCCATAGGTAAATTTGTCCCTGGCCTCCAGTGTGGCCGCCAGGGCGTATATGGTGCTCAATACCTCTGCTTCTGAGTTGATCGTAACACTGGGCTCATTGAGAGAGAAAAGGGTGCGTGACGCTATCGCTGTTCTGTTCTGGCCGGTACGCTTGGCATAATAGAGAGCCATATCAGCGGAGTAGCAGAGCTCATCGAGCGTGGTACCGTCGCCGGGCCATGATGCAACTCCGATGCTGACCGATATATCGAGCTGGCGGGCCGCCATTACTTCAGATATGCGCTCGCGCATACGCTCGGCAACACTGAATGAGTCCATAGTGGAAGAGTGAGGGAGTATTACCGCAAACTCATCTCCTCCATAACGGAAAGCCTGGTCCGATGACCTGATGGAGCTTTTTATTATTTCCGCCGCCTGCACCAGAAGCCTGTCGCCCGCAAGGTGCCCGAATGTATCGTTGTATTTCTTGAAGTTATCCAGATCGATCAGCAATATTGAGAGTATGTCGCCATACCTTGAGTGGCGGTCTATTTCCTCCCGCATCCTTTCATCGAAGTGGCGCCGGTTAAAAAGCTCGGTGATGCCGTCGATGCGGGCAATCTCTTCCGACTTGGTAAAGAGACGGCTGTTCTCAATCGGAGCCGCGATCTGAGATGCAAGGTGCTCCAGCAGGATGGTCTGCTCAAGACTGTAAGCTGCGGGCTTCATGCTGCCGACGAGTAAAACGCCTATTACCTGTCCCTTGTTTACCAGGGGGAGGTGGAGCATCGATTTGATGCCGTATTTGGCATGGTCTTCTCCCGTTCGGAACCTTCTGCTTTGCGAGAGGTCCCTTTCGTAGAATGAGCGCTTATTGAGGAAGACCCATTCGGCGGTGGTGCCGGCCAGCGGTATTTTTTGTTCCGTGTTCCATGCAGAGCCGACCTCGGAGGATACGGCGGCAAAATATATCTCGTTGTCCTCAATCAAGCAGATGGCCGTATAGTCAGCCTCGACCACCTCCTGCAACTCGTCTGCAAAAGCGTCGTATACATCATTGATATTGAGGCTGGATGAGATCACCGCAGCCAGCTGGTTGATAAGAGATAATTCCTGTTCACGCTTGCGCAGCTGGTCCTGGAGATATTCTTTTTCCAGGCTGGTAGCTATATCACGGATAACCCTTTCAGCCAGGTTTATGTCCTCAAGTGTGTACCTGCGTTTATCTACCCGCTCCCCCAGCATCATGAGCCCGATCATTTTACCTCTATTGACAATGGGGAGAAAAAGTTGAATATCCAGCCGCCTGATAGTTTCTTTCTCCTCGTTCCACAATCCTTTGAACTCAGGGGCAATCTCAAGGGTTTCGCGGGGGAGGTAAGTATTTTCCTTTGCCAGCCACTCCAGCAGCGGGCTGTCCTTTTTAATGGTAAAGTCGGCGCCGTTGCTTATTGGCGGGAGGGCGAATCGTACGTAGAAGTCAGCCCCGTCTTCCTGCGGAAGCAGTAAAAACGCCTTCTTACTCCTGAGTGAACCGGAGAGCAATGTTAGCAGCTCACTGCCTAGCTCATCCAGGCTGATCAGCCGCCTTATCCTGTCCCTGACCAGTGAATTCAGCTGTCGCCTGTAGCTGTAACTTTCTCTGTAAAACAGTTTATCTATCTGGCTGGAAGTAAAGCTCCGGATCTGCAGGATCACCAGCGTTATTATCAGTGCAATTCCCATGCCCAAAACCAGATTTGATGGCACGATCTCGATATTGAACAGGACATGGGCGACGGCGAACAGCACAAGGTACACGCCGATACCGACAATCGCCATTAAGAGCAGCGACAGGCCGCGGCGTGCGATCAACCGCAGGTCCAGCAGTCGATGCCTAATCACCGTATATGTGAGTATAAAGGCCAGTATGCAGTTTCCGACCTGTGCCATGGGATAAACACGACCGACCTCTATAGCCGTAGTGAGCGAAAAGACGAGGGCTATGCTGAGACCGAAAATGAGTTGATTATCTGGTTACGTACAACTGGATCAGCAACATTATGTAATTTTTTCGCCAGCAAATATGCATCCCTGGCCAGTAATCCAAAATTGAAAAGCATCACCGGATAAAGCCAGAATCCGTATATCGGCAGGACACCGTTCTCGATTGTGACGGTCTCCGGAAGGAAAAGGAGAACCAGGATAATTGAAATTCCAGAAAAAACCAAGGCCAGTGGAAATCCCGGTTTGATACTCTCATAATAAGTTCGTAAGAAGTAGTGAAGCGGCGCTATGGATAGAGCCAGAAAACAGAGTGTTATTTTGGCGAGCAACACCTTTTCTTCCATGAAGAATTCGCTGCGGAAGAGAAAGGTGCCGAGGCTCCAGATCATCATGCCGACCAGGAAGGCTGCAAACAGCTTATGCCGCCTCTGCCAGGGCCGGTTACTAATAAGCAGAATAAGGAGAGGTATATAGGCTACAGTCGCTAAAAGCGAGACTAATGTACCGATATTCATAATCAGAAGTAAAAGTGTATGTCACAGTCATTATCAATGGAATTAGATATAAAAGTCAAGGATATAAGTTTACCGGTACTATTTGTATGCCAAAAAATAAATATCAGGAGGTCGCTGAGAATCAACCTCCTGATATTTTTTCAGATAGCCCGGATTTTGTTGATCGAATCTATTTCCCGGAAGTTATCCCTACTGGAGTTGAGACAGGGATCACAGTCTCGGGTATCTCCGGTATCAGGATAGCCAGGTCTTTGTCCGTCGGATTAATGTGCGGCGGCTTTAAATGAGCGAGATCAGCGCCCAGTGATCTGCGCAGATTCAAGTATCGCTCGAAGGCACCTCTGGGTAACAGAGTGACCTTGATAGGCTCGGAGCTGAGCACATGCTGGACATTCCCATAAGGAAGCCCGTCATCCATCTTCTGCAGCTCGCGGTAGATATTCTGGGCAATATACTCCTCCGGAGTTTGCGTATCTTCTTTCAACTCTATGAGGATATGAAGTATGGCATCTTTGCCTCGATATTCTTTGCGTGCAGCCCAATCCACGTACGGGACTCCACATCTGCTCACAGCCTGCCATAGTACCTTTTCCGTCAGCCTGATGAAGCCGCCGATATCGATGGTATGATCCACTCTGCCTTCAAATACCATCTGAGGCAGCCGGATGTTCAGGTTTTCGTTACTCAGAGAAGTTATCTTGATTACGTCGCCGGTTCTATACCTGATCAGCGGGGACCCGTGGAAGTTTGTTATCACCAGTTCATACTTCTCGCCAGCCTGAACTTCGTCCAGGAGCAGAACGCGGGGTACATAGGAACTGTCCGCTTTGTTCCTGATATAGTCAGCTTCCGGGATGAATTCGAGGAAATTGAGGCTGGGAGTAAAGGTCATGCCGCTGAAATCCCAGGCCTGCATGGCTACCAGTCCCGCCTCTGTACTGGCATATACATCCAGGGTATCTCTCCCCCAGGTTTTCTTAATCGTGTCACGGAAAATCTCGACGTCGCTGCCGCTGCCCATGATGCCTTTGATATCCCACAAATCCTTGGGCAGTAGTTTGCGACCGGCCAGCTTGCTTTTCAACAGGGCTCCGGCGACACGGAAAAGCGCCTTTGGATGAGAAACCAGAGAAGCGACATCCACCTTTCCCATTTGCTGGTTTAGCCTTTCACCGATGGCAACAAGTGCCAGCGTCAATCCGAAATAAAAATCGAAGCCTTCCGACAGGGCCAGCTTAAAGCTCGCTGCCAGTCTTTCTTCGAACTCCATCTGCTGCGCTGCCTCGAGAGAAGGCAGGCTGATGCCCCCGATTTCATCTGAGGCTACATAGGCATATGTGCCTGATACATACGGTCTGGGCGCAACGGCATAAATGAATTTCAGCCCTTCCTTCATTGCCGAGACATCGCCTTTCTTCTTGCAGCTTGCCAGTATGGCGATTGCTGCCCCTATCTTGCCGGACTCGTGGACGAACTCCTTTGTCAGCGGTACCCACTTGGTGCTCTCCCATTTAAAAGGATATTCGCTCGATCTGCCCGATGAGTGCTGCCAGTACAGAGGTTTACCCGGCAGCTGGTCCTCCTGCTTCTCAGAGAGCTCGGGGCAGTAGTCTTTATAGGTTGTCAGCGGCACCCTTTTTCTGTATTCGTTCACGTCCTGAGGAATGAGCCCGCCCATTATTTTCTTGCCGAGATTGCACTGGTTAAGAAGCTCGATCTGCTCCAGCAGCAGCCTCCTCTGGATTGACATAAACTGCTCGGTATCGAGGTCAAGAAAACCGCAGCACATCTGCCACAGCTCCTCTTTGCGGCCCGTGTGCAGTAACTCTTTTATCGTAGGCATAGTTCACCTCCGTTGTGTACAACAAATTAACTATGGCACGATTAGAGTGAATTTGGAAGAGATTATGTTCTAGAAAAGAGTTCTATCGGGTACGAAGTTTGATGGTTAAATAGTTGATGAAAGGCTTACTCGCGAGCGCTTGTCAGTTATTAAAGTTTCTTGGGCTTGCTGGATTTGGTCAGTCCCTGGAGTCTCAGGCTCAGCTTATCCAGTTCTCCGTCCGTCGGCTGTTTGCCCAGTTCCAGGCCGTAGCTGAGGAAGAACTCGAGGAAGCTGCGCAGGAGGTCTCTGATCCCCTCCTCGAAATGGTGAAACTCCTCTTTGGTGACCAATTCGTTGTGCTGGCTCGCAGCAGGCTCGTCCAGGTGGCTGTCGATAAGAATATTGATGAATTCGGAGACGCTCAAATCACCGCGGTTCTCATCGATTTTCCTGACCGTAGCCGCATCCAGTATTAACATCCTTTTTTCCGTCATACGCATCTCCTCCGAATTTATTTTTCTTCAGTTATGTTGAAATTCAGCACTTCCAATACAGTCTCAATACTGCGCCGCAATCCGTGGCCCTTTTCGGTTACGATGAAGGTAATCGAGGGATTGCCGACCTCGATCTGGTCGATCAGGCCCTGCGCCAGCATGAATTTAAGATATTTCTGCAATTGCCTGTAGCTCATATTGGCGCTGTACATGATCTCGGTTTTACCTGCCCCCTCAGCGCCAATTCTCAGCATCTCGCTGATTATTTCAATGTTAGACCGCCGTTGATTCATTTGCCGGCCCGGCTGCGTTCTTATTCATATTTTATGTAAGCTTGAGTAATATATAACGCTTTCTAAATATTTGTCAACAGGAACAACGCAGGC
>CAZDXZ010000050.1:0-11962 GCA_964509615.1 uncultured Dehalococcoidales bacterium | reverse complement strand
ATGTTGCAAAGACATGTTGATTAGGAGCGGTGCTTGCGATAATATTATACGGCCGAAAAATGAAGATGTCCGGCGATTCACAGCCGCCGTATCAAATTGCCGCTCCCGCCATGAATGATCGAAAGAAGATATATGAACTGAACAGGCTTGCCTGGCTGCAGAGGCAGGGCTCCGTTTACTTTCCCTTCTGGGACATGGTTTTCAAGTACCCTCCGCTGGTCTGCTTCAACACACTGGTGAAGTTGAAGGCGCGCTTATTCAACTCATGCATCATACATACGATCGGGGACAGCCATGTTAAGCCCTTTATCTACCGCTGTCCCTTTCTGGTGCACCACATCTCGCAGGCGACGGCACACAACCTGATCAAGCAGGGAAGCTTCACAAGGTCATCGGAATATCTGGCCCTTTTCCTTAAAAGGGTGGATAAGCAGCGGGATGTCGTATTTCTGGTTTTCGGCGAGATAGATGCCAGGGTACATATATACCTGCAGTACGGTAAGAGCGGTAAAACGGTCAGCATTGAGTCTTTAATTGACAATACGGTGGCCAGGTATGGCCTCGCCATACAACAGATTAAGGATGAGGGTTACGCCGTTTGCATACACGGCATACCTCCGGCGGCCAGCAAGGAGTTCATTACGGCCCTGCCGTTTGCGGGAAAAGCCAGGGAGCGGAGCGAGATCTCCAGGATATTCAATGAGAAGCTCAGGGCCTACTGTGAAAGTGTCGCTGTGCCCTACGTGGATATTCAGTCAATCGCATCCGACAGCAATGGTTTTATCAAAAAGTATTATCTGGCTGATGAGGTCCACTGCAACAGCAGGATTGTGCCTTTTAGCAGAAAAACGATTGCAGAGGCGTTCAGGGGAAGGAAGAAGATTCTGTAAGCGGGTCAGAAGTTGGTTAATAAAAGGGCCGGCCTCGGAAAGCGGGGCCGGCCCCTTTCAGTTTAGCCCTCTATGCCGGCTATTCTCTTGGCCATTTTCTTACGGGCTTCGATGTCGTACTGCGTGGTTATGGCGATCTGTTCCATGACCGGCGAGCCGCCGCCGTGGAAGCCGCCTACCTGCGCGACGCCGCCCGTTGACGAGCAAAGTAAATCACCTACGTGCATCCAGAGTTTGATGGCGTCATCCACTTTAATATCGGGATTGCGCATGGTGTATTTCTCCAGCAGCGCTCTGGTTTCGGGATTGAGGAAATCCGCCTCGTGGGGGAAGGTGGCGGGTATGCCGCCGGCGATATCGCAGAGTATCTCTGCCTCGCGGTAAACGGCTTCGCCGGTCAGGCAGCGTCCCACATTGCAGTAGATCGAGTTGGGGATGAAGCTGCCGGGTCCGTAGGGCACAAAGCCGAATCCCGGCATATAGACCTCAGGCTTGCCCATCTCCGAGGCGGTGAATCCGGCCGCATATCCGAGCTCGGATATCATGATCAGTTCCGCCAGTTTCTCCCGGACGTGGCTGGCCTTGGAAATGCCGTTGTATTCGGCCGCCAGCGCCACTGTACCCAGCATCAGGTCTCCGATGGCCGGCTTGCAGCCTGAGTAGCTGTGACGATGGAAAAGCGCGAAAAGCAGCGCGCCTACAGCGCCGTGAATGGTCTCTCCGGCCACGAATACCCTTTCCCAGGGAATGAATACTTTATCGAAGATAGTGTAAGAGTCGGTCGCGCCCTGCATGACACCTTTCTTGTAATGATTGCGCTCCCTGAGGTTATGGATGGTCACGACCTGCTTGATGCCTTCCCAGTCTGCCGGGATGGCGAAGGCCACCGCCCAGTCCTTTTCCTCGGGCAGAAGCGCGCGTGTGGGCACGACCACGATCTCGTCGGCT
Organism: uncultured Dehalococcoidales bacterium; assembly: GCA_964509615.1. GTDB lineage: Bacteria > Chloroflexota > Dehalococcoidia > GIF9 > UBA5629 > CAIMUM01. The sequence goes on along the minus strand of CAZDXZ010000050.1, from coordinate 10,124 downwards.
GTCGAAGCCTCGGAGTTGTGTACCTTGCAGCCGCTCACAACGATTCCGTCGCTCTTGCGCTCCACGATGTGCAGGTATAAATCGGGGTCCTTCTGCTGGCTGGGCCTCTTCATGCGGTCGCCTTTGACGTCCGTCTGAGCGCAGCACCCGACCAGGTCTTTAGTCTGGAAGTTTTCGATCCATTTGCGGAAATTCTTATGGTACTCGGTCGCTCCCTTATTCTGTTTATCGGCCTCGAAGGATATGGCGTTACATGAATTGGACCCGTCGATGCCCATACAGCGTTGTATACAGCCGCCCACCTGCTGGCAGAGGGCGCGCGTCATATCCTGCTTCTTATGCAGGTCCTCCTTGCTCTGGTGGATATGAGTGAAGCGGTTGATGGTATTGCCGGTGATGTGGCTTTTGGCCAGGACCAGGTCCTGAAACCTGGGATCCTGGGCGAAATCGTAGGTCGATCCGATGATGTTGATGGTGTTCATCTGCAGCTCATCGGTGCGGTCGATCAGATGGCCGTCGAAATACACGTTGCGGCGCATTTTGCCCAACCTTTCTATGAACTGCTTCTTGGTGCTGAGTGTCTTAATGCCGGGTTTACTGCCTGTCGTCATGGTTCCTCCTAATCTGTTAAATAATTATCTCTGCAGTTTTTGATTTCTCGAGCTGCGTGAGGGCCAGCCTGATCTGTTCTCCTGTATAGCTCTCAAGGGTGTAATATCTTTTGAGGTACCATCCGCGGTTGGCCCAGGCGTTAGCCATGGCCACGATATTATGCGCTGCCAGCCTGGCGTCGCATGCGGCAAACTCGTCCCGATCTATCCCGTCCTGTATCAGTTTGACAAAATGCTCGACCACCCTGGACTCGGCTTCGTAGACTATGTGTCGCTCGCTCGCGCTGAGTGAAAGCATGATGTGATTGATGAAGTTGTGGAAGTCGCGATATACCTCCACAATATCCAGGTAGGCCTCAATTGACCTTGCAAGCTGCCGGGCAGGCGTTTCATTCAGCATTTTTTCATCGAAACGTCCTAGCGACTGGCTGGTCAGGTCGGAGGCGAAGTTAATAATAAGATACAGGATATCCTGCTTTGAACCTATATAGTGATAGAGGCCGCCGGTGCTCATGCCCAGCGCCGTCGCCAGGTCACGGGTGCTGATGTTGTTGTAACCCTTCCTGGCAATCAGCTCGGTGGCAACCTTGACGATGTGGTTGCGGCGCTGCCTCACCAGCTCCGTGTCATGGCTGAATGTTCTGACTTTCCTCATCCCACAGACCGAACGCTCTGTCGTTATGAATATATCTTATCATAATATTACGGCTGTTGAAAGCGGGAATAATGCAAGGATGTGATGTATAATTGTCTGGATATTCCGATAAGTCAGTTGCAACAGTAAGTGGTGGACAGGGGAGAAATGCAAGTTGCATGCTGCGAAATTATGGCAGATTTACGATTTAACTGTACGACCGGAGGATCGATCGCATGAAGGGTAAGATGGACATTCTGAATTACATGGGGGGCAAATGGCTGCCGTCCAGGTCGGCGGACATGCAGGACGTAATAAACCCGGCTACCGGAGAAGTGCTGGGACAGGTGCGGCTCTCCACTGCGGAAGAGGTTAAGAATACTGTGGATGCGGCGGCCGGCGCTCTGCCTTCATGGCGAAGGACCCCGGCAACCGAGCGTGTACAGCCACTGTTCAAGTTGAAGAACCTCTTGGAAGATAATTTTGAGGACCTTTCACGCATGATCACCATGGAGTGCGGCAAAACGCTGGAAGAGGCCAGGGGTGAAACGCGCCGTATGATCGAGAACGTCGAATCCGCCTGCGGCATTCCCCAGTTGATGCAGGGCTACAACTCCGAGGATATAGCCCACGGTATTGATGAGGTCATGATCAGGCAGCCCGTGGGCGTGTGCGCCGTGGTTGCCCCGTTTAATTTCCCGGGAATGGTGCCCTTCTGGTTTTTACCCTATGCCGTTGCCTGCGGCAATACCTATGTGGTCAAGCCGTCCGAGAAGGTGCCCTGCACGTTGCAGAAGGTGTTCAGGCTGATGGAGCAGGCCGGGTTCCCGCCCGGCGTGCTCAATCTCGTCAACGGCGCCAAGGATGTCGTAGACGGTCTGCTGGATAATCCGGCCATCAGGGCTGTGAGTTTTGTAGGCTCGACGCCCGTGGCCAAATACGTATACAGCCATGCCACTGCTGCCGGCAAGAGGGCGCAGTGCCAGGGCGGGGCCAAGAATCCCATCGTCATTATGCCTGATGCAGACATGCAGATGGCGGCGCGTATAACGGCCGACAGCGCGTTCGGCTGCGCCGGCCAGCGCTGCCTGGCGGGATCTCTGGTCATTACGGTGGGAGAGGCGAAAGATCGTTTCACCGAGGCTATTGTTGAGGCGGCCAGAACGAGAATTGTGGGGTACGGCCTGGATGAAAAGGTGCAGATGGGGCCGGTTATTACGCAGCAGAGCAAGACCAGGGTTGAACATTTAATAGGACAGGGTGAAAAAGAGGGGGCGCGGGTGCTGGCCGACGGCAGGGGAACAGTTGTCAAGGGTTATGAGAAAGGCAGCTTCGTGCGTCCCTCGGTTCTGGATGGGCTTCCGCCTGCGGGCGAGGTGGCCACCACCGAGATATTCGGCCCTGTGCTGGGCCTGATACACGTGGAGAGTATCGACCGGGCGATAGAGCTAGTCAACGCCAGCCGTTACGGCAACATGGCCTGTATATTTACCGACAGCGGCGCAGCGGCCAGAAAATTCCGCTACGAAGCCGAGGTGGGCAATATGGGTATCAACATTGGCATAGCGGCGCCCATGGCCTTTTTCCCCTTCAGCGGATGGAAGGACAGCTTCTTCGGCGACCTGCACGGCCAGAGCCTGGACGCCCTGGAGTTTTTCACCCAGAAAAAGGTTGTCGCCGAACGCTGGCCCAGGGAATGGACGCGCAAATTTTAATAAGCTGAATTAAATCGAGGAGATGCAATAAAGCGTGATTTATGATCAAATGGCCGCAGCGCGACAGGAGCGGGTGGCGGCTATTGCAAAACATGGCAGCCTGGACGCCACGCTGGCCAGCCCGGGCTACCCGCGACGGCATGACCTGACGCTGTCCGAGGCCGTGGTGCTCGGCCTGTTACGGCAGGATGTGCGCACTTATTTCGCTGTATTCGGCCATGGAAGCACGGATGTGGCAGAGGTTTTGAGGGTATACCAGGATGCCGGACTGGTCAGGGTGCTCAACGTGCGCAACGAGATAGAGGCATCGCATGCGGCGTCGGCGCTGCGCTGGGCTACCGGTAAAAAGGCGGCGGTCATTACTTCCATCGGTCCCGGCGCTCTTCAGGCTATGGCTGCCTCGCTTGTTCCCTCCTCCGACGGCCTTGGAGTCTGGTACATTTTCGGTGACGAGACCACCGAGGACGAGGGCTTCAACATGCAGCAGATACCTAAATACGAGCAGGGCCTTTTCCTGCGGCTGTGTTCCACCATGGGCCATGCCTATACCCTGCACACGCCGCTGGCCGTCTCCACCGCCCTCAGGCGCGGTCAGACCGTCGTCGATCATCCATACCGTGCAGGTCCGTTCTTTTTACTGCTGCCCATGAATACGCAGGCTGCTGTGTTGAGGCAATTTGTGCTCAACGAGCTGCCTCAGAAAATGTCCATCCTGACGGGAGCGGCGGAAGGCGATTATGCCACTACTGCACATATATTGAGGGAAGCCAATCAGGTAGTCGTGCGCGTGGGCGGGGGCTCGCGCGGTGCCGAGAGGGAAATCAGCGAGCTGCTTGAACTGAGCGACGGCGTAGCCGTGGTTTCTCCCCTCGCCAGCGGTGTGGTGTCCTACAGTAATCCCCGCAATATGACTGTGGGAGGTTCCAAAGGCACGTTATGCGGCAACTACGCCATGGAGAACGCGGACCTGCTGCTGGCAATCGGCACGCGCTTCGTATGCCAGTCCGACTGCTCGCGCACGGCCTATCTGCGCGTCAGGCAGGTCATCAATATCAACGCTGAGATAGAGGCTGCCGTCAACTATAACAGCGATGAGCAGTCCGGCAGCTCCATCGCCCTGGTCGGCGATGTGCGCCTGACCCTGCAACGGTTGATCAGGGAGCTGCGAGACGGCCCGCCGAAGGCTAAGGGCAAACAGTCGGAGTGGTTCAGTTCCTGCAGCGCCAAACGCGCCGAGTGGGATAAATTTAAGCAGCAGCGCTACGAGCATCCGCTGCTTTACGATGACGTCTGGAAGAAAGAGGTGCTAACCCAGCCGGCGGTGATTAAAACGGCGGATGACTGGGCCAGGAGCAAGAAGGACGTAATCAAGTTTTTCGATGCCGGCGATGTGCAGGCCAACGGCTTCCAGATCGTTGAAGACAAAGCTCCGGGCTTTACCCTGACTGAGACCGGCGCCAGCTATATGGGTTTTGCGGTATCCGCACTGCTTTCCACCGCCGCGGCGGACAGGAAGTTCTTCGGCCTTGCCTTTTCGGGAGACGGCTCCTTTACCATGAATCCGCAGGTGCTGATCGACGGCGTACAGCATGGCGCGCGGGGTTGCATCCTGCTGCTGGACAATCGCAGGATGGCGGCCATCACCGGCCTGCAGGTTGCGCAGTACGGCCATGAGTTCGCCACCAGCGATTCGGTCGAGGTGGACTACGTGAAGTGGGCGGCGTCTATAAAAGGCGTGCTTGCGCTCGATGGAGGGGCTTCGGTGAACAGTCTGCGGTCCGCCCTCGACCGGGCATATGCGTATGATGGGTTGTCTCTCATACATGTTCCGGCATATTTCGGCGAGGATGAGCTTGGCGGTATGGGCGTATACGGCCGCTGGAATGTAGGCAACTGGTGCGAAAGCACGCAGGCGCTACGGCATGACCTCGGATTATGAAAACAGGGATATGCAATGAAAAAATACGACAGCAAGTTGATAGCCGATTTGAATGCGCAGGCCAATTATCTGCGCAGGCAGAGCCTGACCATGATCTACCGCCGCCAAGCGGGGCATCCGGGCGGCTGCCTTTCGGCCGCTGATGTCGTGGCCGCGCTCTATTTCAATGTGCTTCGCATAGATCCTAAAAGGCCTGACTGGGAGGACAGGGACCGCTTCATCCTCAGCAAGGGGCATGCCTCGGCACTGCTGTACTCCGCCCTGGCGCGCCGCGGCTATTTCGCTGAGTCGGAACTGGAGCACTGGGGGGAATTGACATGCCAGCTGCAGGGGCACCCCGACCGCCTGAAGACGCCCGGCGTGGATATGACCAGCGGTATACTCGGGCACGGCATCGCCATCGGATTGGGCCTGTCGCTGGCCGCGCGCCTGCGTAAGAAGGACTATCACACTTACGTTCTGCTGGGCGACGGCGAGTGCCAGGGAGGCATCGTCTGGGAGGGCGCAAACGCCTGCGCCAAGTTCAATCCGGGCAATCTAACCGCCATCGTGGATTATAACGATGTACAGCTCGATGGGGCTGTGCACGACATCATGCCCATGGAGCCTTTTGCCGACAAATGGCGCTCGTTCCGCTGGGAGGTTATAACCATAGACGGGCATGATATGAAACAGATATTAAATGCGCTCGATGAGGCGAGAAGCATAACGCGCAGTCCCGTCGTGATCATTGCCCGCACGGTCAAGGGCAAGGGGGTATCCTTCATGGAGAACAAGTCACAGTGGCACGGGATACCGCCCGACAAAGAGCAGTACGCGGCGGCTATGGCAGAGCTGTCCGGGGAGGGCAGTTAACTATGGCAAACCTGGCCATGAGAGAAGCCTATGGGCGGGCGCTGGCGGACTACGGCGCTGTCAATCCAAAGGTAGTGGCGCTGGATGCCGACACGGCATCCTCTACGCTGTCCAGTTTCTTCGAGAAGCGTTTCCCTGACCGCTTCTTCAATTTCGGCATCGCCGAGCCCTGCATGGTTGATGCCGCCGTCGGACTGGCCCTGGGTGGGATGATACCCTTCGCCAACGCATTTGCGGCTCTGGCGGCCCTGCGCGCGCTGGAGCAGGTGCGTACGTGCGTTTGTTACGCCAGGACCAACGTCAAGATCGCCTCCAGCTACGCAGGCGTATCCGACTTCAAGGACGGCCCCACACACCATGCCATCAGCGATATTGCTATTATGCGGTCTCTGCCTGAGATCACCGTTATCGTGCCTGCCGACGGCAATGAGGCAGCCGCTTTCGTGCCGCTGATTGCAGAGTATGATGGACCGGTTTATTTCAGGCTCAGCCGTTCCTCAGCAATGCCCGTGTCCAGTCCGGGCGAGTCTTTATCCATCGGAAAGGGAATTGTGCGAAGGCAGGGTACGGACTTGTCGATCGTTGCATGCGGCTCGATGACGGGCCGCAGCATGCAGGCGGCCGATGTGCTGGCCTCCAAAGGAATAAAGGCCCGTGTCATCGAGATGCATACCATCAAACCGCTCGATACAGGGCTGATATTGCAGGCGGCAGCCGAGACGGGCGCCATTGTTACCGCCGAGGAGCATACTATTATCGGCGGGCTGGGCTCGGCTGTAGCGGAAGCGCTGGCTGTGCGGCCGGTCCCTCTGGCAATGGTGGGGATACATGATGCGTTTGCCCGCACGGGTCCCGACCCGGAATCGATCATGGACGCCTGCGGTATGGGTGTGGGAGATATCGTCGACTCAGCCATGTCGGTGATCGACAGGAAAAAGGGCGGGAGGTGAAGGCGAGATGCGTATAGCCGTTATAAACGAGACGAGTGCGGCGGACCGTAATGCCGACATCCTGGCTGCCCTGGATGGGCTGGGTCACGAGGTGATCAATGCCGGCATGAAGAAGAACGGGGAGAAGCCGGAGCTGTCGTATATTCACACCGGACTGATGGCTGCCGTGCTGCTCAACGCGGGCACAGTTGATTTTGTGGTTGGTGGGTGCGGGACAGGGCAGGGTTTTCTCAACTCCGTTATGCAGTATCCCGGCGTCACCTGCGGGCACATACTCACGCCGCTGGATGCCTGGCTATTCGCGCAGATAAACGGCGGCAACTGCATTTCGCTTATGCTTAACCAGGGGTATGGTTGGGCGGGCGAAGCCAATTTGAAATTCATCTTTGAGAAGTTGTTCAGCGTGGAGCGGGGCTCAGGCTATCCGCCTCACCGGCGGGAACCTCAGCGCCAGTCAAGGGAACTGCTGGGACGGTTGAACCGCATAACCCATCTCAATATGACGGAGATACTCCAGAAATTACCCGGCGAGGTTGTTTTGCCGGTGGCTGCGTATCCGGGCCTGATAAAAACGATGGAATCGTGGAAGGGTACCGATGCGCAGATATTGAGTGCATTGAAAACCAGACTAAAGGGCTGAAAGCCCCCGGGAGGAAGATATGAAACCGATCGGCGTTGCTATCGTAGGGTGCGGGCGTATCTCGGATCTCCATCAGCTTGGCTACCAGGGCATATCTGATGCACATATCGTGGCTATTTGCGATACGAACAAAGAAACGGCTGAGAAAAGAGCACAGCAATGGGGAGTGAAAAAAGTCTGCACGGAATATGCTCAAGTACTTGCGGACCCGGATGTTGACCTGGTTGAGCTCCTTCTGCCGCATCATCTCCACGCGGATATGACAATCGAGGCCTGCCGTGCGGGCAAACATGTCAGCGTGCAGAAACCGATGGCCACCTGCGTATCTGAAGCCGATCGCATGATCGAGGCGGCGAAAAAGGCCGGCGTGGTGCTTCGCATATACGAGACCTTTGTCTTTTACCCGCCTGCGGTGTTGGCTAAGAAGATGTTGATGGCCGGGGAGATCGGCGAGCCGCAGATGCTGCGCATGCATGTCAGCACAGGTTCCACCGAGTGTGGATGGGAGGTCCCTCTGGACGCCTGGATCTGGCGCTTCAATGAGCAGCAGTGCGGCGGCGGCCCGCTGATATTCGATCACGGTTATCATTTGTTCTCGCTGGCGCATTATTTGATGGGTCCGGTGGAGAGGGTTAGCGCGTGGATCGACCATACGGAAATAATGCCCGGCGTAAGCCTGGATGCGCCTGCCACCATCATGTTCCAGTTTAAGTCTCCGCGGCGTTACGGGGTCTTCGATGTCGAGCATACGCCGAACACACAGATCTCGTCCGATTATTACGTTGACGACGACAGGATCGAGATAATCGGCGACAAAGGCATGATTTTCATCAACCGCTACACGACCAGGACCGTTGATCTGCCCGAGCTGATGATTTTTAAGGACGGTAAGACCAGGCCGGTGCCCGTTGACCGGGTGGACTGGTCACACGCGTTTATCGATTGCACAAGGCACCTGATAGACGTATTGAGGAAAGGCGGAGACCCTGTTCTGGATGGTCCCACAGGCAAGTCCGTTCTGCAATTTGCCCTGGCAGCCCTGCAGTCGGCGAAAACCGGTTGTGAGGTCAGACCGGACGATATCACTGCGTGACCGATATCACAGAACAGCCGGGCTGATAATAGAATAGTCTAATGTGATATCCCTGTAACGCCGTTAAAGGAAGAAAATGCATGAAGAAGCAGCACGGTCTGGTCTGGATTGCGTTGATACTGGTGGTAGTATCGGCGAGCATGTATTTTGTGCACTACCTCGTTTTTCATGACGCTCACCATATATTCATTTTCATGATTGGCGACCTGGCATTCCTGCCGCTGGAAGTGCTGCTGGTGGGCATCGTGGTTGAGAGGATTCTGAGCCAGCGTGAAACAGAGGAGAAGATGGGAAAGCTCAACATGGTTATCAGCGCCTTCTTCTCCGAGGTGGGCAATCCCCTGGCCGGCATACTTCTGAACGCCACCGCTCAGAAGGACCTGATAGTGGCGAACCTTGATGTGAAGGTTAGCTGGAAAGATGCCGATTTTAAGAAATCCAAGCAGTTTGTAGAAAAGGATACTTCGATCAGTTTTGACGGGATGGATATCGCAGCCCTGTTGGACTTCCTGCTCAAGAAAAAAGCCTTCATGCTGACGCTGATCGAGAATCCCAACATCCTGGAGCATGAGAGTTTTTCAGACCTACTTCTATCGGAGTTTCATCTCACTGAGGAGCTTGAATCCAGGCCTTCCCTGACTAATCTAGCAACCAGGGACGCCGCTCATATCAACGAAGATATAAAGAGAGTCTACAGGCATCTGATAACCCACTGGTTGAATTATATGCAGCATCTGAAATCGGACTATCCTTATCTGTACTCGCATTACCTGCGCATACATCCTTTCCAGCCGCATCCGTCCGCTTTCATTGAATAGACTGAGGTAATCATCCTTGTTTTCCAGGGGCACGATTGAAGAGACCTGTATATGTAAATAGTAATGGGATCAAAGGAGAGGGAAAATGGAAGCCGTCTGGCAATGGGGAATAAATCTGATCATAGTAATCCAGCAGGCACACAGTCCCGTATTAGATAGCCTTTTCGGCGCCATCACGCTACTGGGTGGGGAGCAGTTCTACCTGATATTATTTCCCCTGATCTTATGGTGCATTGACTATAGTTTCGGCGCTGTGCTGGCCGTATTCTTTATGATCTCAAACTCCATCAATATCATCTTGAAAGGCGTGTTCCAGCATCCCAGGCCCTTCGAGTTGAATCCCGGCGTCAGGCTCTCTTATGAAGAAGGTTTTGGGCTGCCAAGCGGGCACGCGCAAATGGCAGTTACCGCCTGGGGTGCTATCGCATTCAGGGTGCGCAAGGTCTGGTTCAGCATAATCGCAGTTTTGCTGATCTTGCTCATCGGGTTTTCACGCATTTATCTGGGAGTACATTTCCCAACAGACGTATTTGCCGGCTGGATCATAGGCCTGATACTGCTTGCCGTCTATCTCGCGGTCGAGTCTCCGGTTGAGAAATGGCTGTCGCGACTCAATATGTGGCTACAGCTTCTGGTAGCCGTTGCGGTGACGCTGTTGTTGCTCCTGTTGAATCAGTCAAACGACGCAATCACGAGCGCGGGCACCTTATTTGGGATATCCGTCGGACTCGTATTTGCCCATCGTTATATCTCGTTTGATGTACAGGGTGTGTGGTGGCATCGCGTGTTGCGTTTTCTGATAGGTTTCGTTGTAGTGCTGGCACTTTATCTTGGACTGAAGGCGGCCTTCCCTCCGGACGGCGCTTTAT
>CAZDXZ010000049.1:0-12266 GCA_964509615.1 uncultured Dehalococcoidales bacterium | reverse complement strand
GTGCCTGCCTTTCAGCTGCAGTATGACTTCATCCGGCGGCTGCTGCGGTTTGAACTGGCACTGGAGGTTAAACAGTGTAACGGCGGATAATACTGCAATCGATAATACTGATAATAATCTCTTATATATGTTTCCTTTCATTTTTCAAACGGCTTTTGTATTGAATAAACGGTCGCTTATGCGAATTTCCCGGATTAATAATAGCCTGTGAAGGTATGTGTTGCCAAACCGACCAATGATGTTTAAACATGTTTTCGGCATAGCCAACGATTTACTAATACTCACGTAGCGGTGAAAAAGGATTGCACAGCTGTCGCTGTAGTTGACTGAATTAACGGCCGCCGCTGAATCTCATAAGTATGTGCTCTACTTCGCCGATATCCCCGCCATTATGCGTGATTGAGGCATCACGTACCTTGCGGCACAACGCAATTAATTGTCTACGTTCAGATGCGGTCAGAGTACCGAAAATCTCCTTTATGAGTTTATCGATCTTTACATCTATTATGTTCAAGAGTTTACGACCTTCAGCGGTCAACCGAACCTTAACCACGCGCCGGTCGGCACGGGAACGGCGCCTCTGAATAATGCCGCGCCTCTCAATCCCGTCGATGACCACACTGATTGACGTACCCTCAATGGTCAGATAGCGATTCAGCTCCGAAGGGGACATTGCCTCACCCGTGGCCATCAGCGTATGCATAATTATCCACTGCGAGTAAGTAAGCTTATGCGGATCCAGCACCCTCATAAAGGCCTTATGCCAGTTAACAAAAGCCTGCGAAAGCACAAGAGAAGCTACCGTGGAGCCGCCGTACCCGACATCTCCCGTTAAATCCATATCCTCAGCTTTATCCCTAATATCGTCTGCAAACTCATTTATAGTATATATCTTACAAGACGTCTTGACAAAGATTTATAATTATGTAATTATAAATTACTTAATTACATTTGCGCTCTTATCGCAGTATCCAGTTCAAAACGAGGAGGAGGTTATGCAGGAAAAGCCTTCGAATTTAAAGCGCGGCCTTACGCTGGTTACACTTTTTACCCTGCTTACAGGCGCAATGGTAGGCATGGCCTGGGCGGTGCTGGCAAATGTATTCCTCGACCGCGGCGGACCGGCCAGTATTATCTCTCTGGTAGTAGCAGCCGTATTCACGCTGTTTGTCGGTCTATGCTTCGCAGAGCTCTGCTCGATGATGCCGGTGGCCGGCGGCGCCTACATCTATGTTAAGCGCGCCATGAACAAGTTCGGCGGCTTCACCGCCGGCTGGCTGCTGGTGCTGGCCTATGCGGCCATGATGCCCGGCGAATGCATTATCATCGGTAAGCTGGCCGCCGGCCTTATACCCGGCGTGCCCGTGGCCTGGGTCGGCGTGGCGGCAGCGGTACTCTTCACCGTCATCAACCTGGTGGGCATCACCTTCTCGGCTATTGTGCAACTCATACTCACCGTCATTCTGTTCGGCGGCATTTTCGCCTATGCACTGCCGGGCCTGGCTCAGGTGGATGTCGCCAACATGACGCCTTTCTTCGGACGAGGTGTGGCCGGTATGTTCCTGATGGTGCCCATCTATTTCCTGGGATTCATGGGATATGACATACTGCCCCAGGCAGCCGAGGAAGTTAAATCACCCGTGCGCAAAATGGTCTTCGTCATACCGCTCTCCATATTATTCGTACTCGTTGCCTATATGGCTGTAGCCATCGCCAATGCCGGCGTGCTGCCCTGGGAGCAGATAGCCAAAAGCACAGACCCCGTACCCATCATACCCATAGCAGAGAAGCTGCTCGGCCCCTCCGGCCCCGCCATCATCATCATAGCCGGCCTGTGCGGTCTGGTTACCACTCTCAACGGATTCGTGGTGGGCGCATCCAGGCTGATGATGGCCATGGCTAAGGACCACGAGTTGCCTCCCTTTTTCGCAAAGGTCAACAAGCGCTTCGGCGTCCCCCACTGGGCAATTATTTTTGTCGGCATACTGGGTATCATCGGGAGCTTCGTCCCTCAGCTGATCGTGCTCTTCGATACAGCCGCATCGGCCGTCCTGGTTACCTATGCGCTGACCGCGGTAAGCGTAATCGTACTGCGAAAAAAGCAACCGGATGCGGAGCGTCCTTACAAGGTGCCCTGGGGCAACGTGATACCCATACTGGCCCTGATCGGCGTTGTACCGACATTCCTCATCTCACTGGGTATCCTGACTACCGAGGCGCTGATCGTTTTTGTTGCATGGTTCGTCATCGGTGTCATTTACTATCTGCTCTATCGCAGAAAAATGGCCTGATCGCGTATTAACAATAATTTATTTATGTGACGAATCACCACCGGCGACGAAATTTAATATATCGCTTACGATGATTTTGGGGAGGTGGATATTCGATAGAACTGATCAGTTAAAACGGCCCGGGGCACCATAGTACACGATATCAAAACGCGCGGCATCCAAATTAATTTGTTGTGAGGTAAAGGTAAGATGGCAAAAAAGGAATATAAGACAACTTTCAATCAACTGGTAAACGACATGCTGGCCGGCAAAACGTTTTACGATCTGATAGATTGGACCAGATTTGTTAAAAAAGATTCTACCGTATTTATCGTCGTCGATGCACAGAATGACATTGTGCACAAGGACGGCAACTTGAACTGGACGGGCACCTGGAAGGTAGCCGAAGAACTGGGACTCATTCAGAACATCAAGAATATCGTTGCAGCCTGCAGGAAAAGAGAAATACCGGTAATATGGGTCCGTCAGACTTTCCTGGCGGGCGGAAAGGATCTTATACCCGGATCCTATTTTGAGGCATTAGTCAGCTTCCTGCGCACGGCCATACCGGATCTGATGCTGGGGGATACATGGAATATCGATATCGTCGATGACCTCAAGGCGGTCATGGAATCCAAAGACCTTATCATAGATAAGCGTCTCTGGAGCACCTTTGAGGGGACAAACCTGCAGACTTATCTGCATTACATGGGAGCAAAAACAATTATCGTCTGCGGATGTGAGATCGATCAGTGTGTGGAAGCCACCGTGCGCAGCGGGTGGGATCGGGGATACCTGTCCGTCCTTGTAAGCGATGCGTCTGCCACGGCCAATATGGAGACCACCAAGTTAGCCTGCCAGAGAATGGGCCTGATGATGGCGCCGGTATTATCCTCCAAGCAGGTGGTCGATCTTATCAACAGCCTGTAGTGCGGGGAATCAATATCAAATTATGAGGGAACGGAGGGCCGGGCAGCGCCGGCCCTCCGACAGCCAGCATGGAGAATTATGATGGAAAAGACCTACTCTAAAACATCGTCCGGAAAAGTCACCTGGAATGCCTTGAGAAAAGAACTACTGGAACTACCCAAGGAAGATATCGTTGATCTTGTTGACGCCTGGGTCAAAACTTTTTGGACGCTGCAAAACTACTGGATGATCTTCACAGAGCGCGATTTCGGATTCGACAATGCCGCTCGTCTGGATGGAGAAATCTGGGAAAAATTAGCCAAGGCGCAGGGATACAGATTAAAAAAGGTATTTAAACTCGGCAACGATATACAGTCCCTGGCTTCATTACTCAAGTTCTGCGCGGCCCAATGGGTTAACAGCGGATTTGAATGGGAGTTTGTCCAAATCACAGATCAACGCCTTGTTATGCGAGTAAACAAGTGCCCGATGGGCACCTATCGCACCTCGCAAAACCTGCCTCTGCTACCGTGTAAACTGGGGGCGCCAGATTTGTACAGGACTTTCGCCGGTGTAATTAATGAGGAGATCGAGGTCTCCTGCTTGCACGCTCATCCTGATGCGCCCAAACCCGGTGTTATGTGCGAATGGGAATTCATTCTTCCTGAATAACTGAAAGTCGGCATTAGTACTATGGCAACCTGTCGGGACTTCTAAAAAACCGGATAATTGAGAATATGATAGATCTAACCAACAAGGAGGCTTTATGAGCGTCAAACCATTGAGCACAATTAAAGTACTGGACTTAACCTGGATATACGCGGGGCCATTTGCAACTCAGATACTGGGCGATCTGGGCGCGGAAGTAATAAAGATTGAGGCGGCGCCGGTGGGGGACAAGACCCGTGTCATACCGCCTTTTAAAAATAATTACAGCGGCTACTTTGCCACACTTAACCGCGGTAAAAAATCCGTCACGCTCAATCTGAAGACCGCTAAAGGCAAGGAGATCTTCCTTGACTTAGCCAAACAGTGCGACATACTGACGGAAAACTTCATGCCAGGCGCCATGGATGCTCTGGGCCTGGGTTATGAGACAGTCAAAAAAGCCAATCCCAAGATAATATACGCATCCACATCAGGGTTTGGCAGCTACGGCCCATATTCCCACATGCACTGCGTCGATCCAATAGGGCAGGCTATGGGCGGACTGATGAGCATGACGGGTTACCCTGATATGCCGCCCTTAAAGACCGGGCCTGGCATTGCCGATTCAATTACAGGGCTTTACTGGCTGGTGGGTATCCTGTCCGCGCTGCGCCTCAGGGACATGACCGGCTCAGGACAGAAAATCGAAGTCGCCATGGTAGACAGTATCTTCACCATGCTCGAAGAGAACGTTATTAAAACAAGCATGGAGGATGTAGCTCCGCCGAGAAGAGGCAATCTGGACCCCTTCGGCGCACCATGGGATGCTTTCCTGACCAAGGATGACAGATGGGTAATGGTGTGCGCCTTCGGCGGACCGGTGTTTGAGGAACTTTATCGCCTGATGGGACGCGATGACCTTGTAGAAAAATACGGCGGTGACAACATGGAAGCCTTTATTAATCGTGCTATAAATCAGGATATTCTGAATAAAGCTTTTGCCGAATGGGTGCGCGCCAACCAGACTGCCGATGAACTCGTAACGTTGCTGGTGGCCATGGGTGTGCCGGTGGGTATAGTAAAAGATATGAAAGAGCTGCTGGACGACCCTCACCTGAAGGCCAGGAATATGGTTATCGATGTCGATCATCCGAAACTGGGACATGTGAAAACATTTAATATCCCGATAAAATTTGCCGGAGTCACAGTCGGGGTTGAGCCGGGCACAAATCCGCATGATCCGGAACTGGGAGAACACAGCAGCGCAGTTCTTAAAAAATATCTCAACAAAACGGACGCGGAGATAAGCGCTCTGCGCAAGGAAGGCGTGATCTGGGCCTGAAGAACAGCTTAAGGTGAATTTATTTCATGATTATAGACACATCCAATACCCTGCCCACGCGTGAAATGCTTTTCGCCGACCTGTTCACGCCACAGCCCGGCATGGAGGGCTATATCAAGCTTTTCGGCGCTAAATGGAGCGGATGGCTGGGCCTCACGCCCCAGGAATTCAACGAGATGGCGGATAAGCTGTCGGGAGATAATCTGCGCGAGGCGCTGATAGAGCTTGCAGAAACAGGCCCCATCAACATGGAGAACTTCGTTAAGACTCTCAGGGATGCCGGTATCACCTGGTCGGCCGTTCACAATATGGACGAATCCGGCCCAGACGGTATGCCGCTTTCCAACGATTACGTGGCTGACATTCTGAAAAAATATCCCGGTCAGTTCATCGCCTTCTCCGGCTTTAATCCTCACCAGCAGGCAACCAGCCTGGCCAGAGTGGAGCGGGCGCTCAGCACGCAGGGGTTCAAAGCAGTCGTTTTCCGCCCTTTCGTGCACGGCTGCTACACCAACGACCAGAGATACTATCCCCTGTACGACCTGTGCCAAAAGATGGGTGCGCCGATATGGATACATACTTCGGTAAATTGGATGGCCACCACCTCGATTTATTACGGCCACCCCCGCTATCTCGAGCAGGTACTGATAGATTTCCCCAGGCTAAACATCATAGCCGGCCACGGGGGCTGGCCCTGGATACCGGATATCGTGCTGATGGCCTGGAAATACGATAACCTCTACATCGACACTTCAGCCCACAGGCCTAAATATATCGCTATGCCCGATACCGGCTGGGACATGTTCATGCGCTACGCCAATTCCACCATCCAGGACAAGATATGCTTTGGATCGGACTGGCTGTCCATCGGCATGCCCATCAAAGACATCCTCAGAGAGGTGGACCAGTGGCCGCTGAAAGATAGTGTGAAGGAGAAATTCTTCTACAAAAACGCGGCGCGTATTTTCGGCCTGTGACGGGGCATTAACCTCTGCAATATGTCCCCTGACCGGCTATTCCTGAGGCTTCCTCAGCATGGTCCAGGTCAGGGGACCATCCTTGCAAACCATGTGCTCAAGGATCACTTCAAAACCGTGCTTACGGTAAAAGGCCAGATCCCTCTCATTCATCGTATCCAGCAAGCAGGGCGCCTTTTTCAAGTCAGCCCTCTCCAACAAAGGCCGTATCAGCTGGCTGCCTGTACCCTTCCCCTGCTGCGTACTTATAACACCCAGAAACATAAGGTAAAAATAACTACCAGCCAGCATTTCCCGGTGCAGTCTGTCAAAGTACCGGCTGAGGTTGCTAATCCTCCGGTATGTTCCTTCATCATAAATGTGCTCCAACCTGAGGCGCGGGTCCTCCTGCCTGCTCAACACAGGGCGACCAACGTCCTTGGGGAACGCCCACACGGATATTCCGGCCATGCAGGGCGCAGCATATATTTCACCAACCATAACTGCATATTCCAGATTAACCCGGAAAAACCGGCTTAAATCCTCCGGCCGCTCCCTGTGTTCAGGGAAAAGGTATTCCATTAACGGGTCTCCCGTGAAGGCGTCAACCAGCGTCCGCACAGCTTCGCCAATCTCCTGCTGCGTAACCCTTGTGAGAGAGACTTTCGGCGCCATGTTACAGCAATCCTGCTATTAAATCCGTGCCAATTATAATGTAAAGGACGGCGAAGCTGAAGTGGAGTTGAACTCTTTGACGAACGGGCCGGCTTGCTTTACCCTTTATGGTTATGAACGGGAGCGCCATCGTCGAGCGCACGCTGCGCGAATGGACCGCGGGCAAAAGCGGAAAGGCGGCTATGATCGAGGTCTTCCACAGGATACGCGACATCCCCTACGGTGTGCTGCCCGAGCTGAACAGCCCGATCGAATATCCGCGCATACTGGAAATCAACATGGGCTCCTGCACGCCCAAGCACCTGCTGATGTGCGATATGTACAGCAGGATGGGATTGAACGTGCTGTATGCCGTTTTCCCCTACCGCTGGGCGGAGTTCGAGGAGCTCTACCCGCCCGACCTGTGGAAACTGGCGCAGCAGATGGGCCCGGTCAACCACCTGGCCTGCAGGGTGGAGATTAGCGGCAGGTATGTGCTGGTGGATGCTACGGTGGACCCTGCCATCAGTGTTATCGGCCTACCCTTTACTGCGAGCTGGGATGGGATGTCGGATACAGCCCTGCCTGTATTGCCCCAGGGGGAAGAGGAGATCTACCACCCCTCGGAGGCCGAGATGATGCCGCCGCCCGACCTCGACGATAATGCGCTCGCATTCTACGCAGGTTTGAACACCTACTTCCAGAGGATACGCGATGGGCAAGTCTGAGGCCGGCCTGGTTCTGCGCAATGCCAATGCCGTTACGCTGGACCCGCGCCATCCGCTGGCCAGGACCATATATATCCAGGGCACGCGCATTTCAGGGATAAGCGCCAGAGATATCGATCCCTCCCTGGCAGGACCGGCCCCGGTTATCGATTGCAGAGGCAGGACCGTTGTACCCGCCTTCCACGATGCGCACTGCCACGTGGCGGCCTATGCCGAAAGCCTGCTCAATATCGACCTCAGCCCCGCCTCGGTCAGATCGGTGGAAGATATCGTGAGCAAGATAAAGTCGGCGGCGTCCACCGTCCCTCACGGCGAGTGGATCAGGGGCACGGGATACAATGAATTTTACCTGTCCGAGGGAAGGCATCCCACGCTGCATGACCTGGACCGCGCCACAACCGATCATCCCGTTAGACTGGCGCAGCGCAGCGGGCATGCACACGTGCTCAACAGCAGAGGTCTGAGCATGGCGGGCGTAACGGGACAGAGCGAGGAGCCCCCGGGCGGCATGATCGAGCGCGACCTGGAGACCGGTGAGCCGAACGGCCTGCTTTTCGGTATGGGACCCTACCTGTCGAAGGTGGTTCCCCCGGCGGGAGCAGCGGAACTGGAGGCGGCGGTTGCACGAGCAGGCGAAGCGTTGCTGAGTATGGGCATTACCACGGTCCAGGACGCCACGCCCGGCAGCGGCGCCGAACGCTGGAAAAGTTTCCTCGACTGGAAAAGGCGCGGGCTCTTCCCGCTACGCACTATCCTGATGTTTGGAACCGATGAGACGGGCCGCCCGCCCGCCGGTCTGCCCCGAAGCGAACACGATATCGGTCTGTTCACGGGCGCGATCAAGATCATGCTGGACGAGGTCAGGGGCTCCCTCAATCCCACGCAGGAGGAGCAGGGCCGCCTGGTGCTCGAGATACAGAAAAGCGGCAGGCAGGCAGCCCTGCACGCCGTCGAAGAGACGACCGTAGAGGCGGCCATAGCGGCCCTGGAACGTGCTGCGGAAAGACATCCCCACAGAGATTGCCGCCACCGCCTGGAGCACTGCTCGATTTGTACGCCGGCATCCGCCCGCAGACTATTTAAGCTGGGCGCAGTGGTGGCCACCAACCCGGCCTTCATCTATTACAGCGGCGAGCGCTACCTGGCCACGGTGCCGGCTGAGCAGCTGGGACATCTCTATGCCATAAAAGACATGCTGAGGGCGGGGCTGAGGGTGGCGGCGGGGTCCGATGCGCCCGTGTCCCTCCCCGACCCTCTCAAGGGCATTTACGCCGCCGTGACCCGCCGCGCTGAAAACGGTCAGGCCGTCGCCGCTTCCCAGTCCGTTTCAGCGCTTGAGGCCATTGCACTGTATACCGCCGGCGCGGCTTACTCATGCTTTCTGGAAAAAGAGCTGGGCAGCATTGCCAACGGAAAACTGGCCGACCTGGCGGTGTTGAGCGCAAATCCGCTGAACGCAGGTCCCGAGGAACTAAGAAAGATCAGGGTCGAGATGACCGTCATGAACGGTAAAGTAGTCTGCGGCAGGATAGATTAGCCGATAATACCCTGCGAAACCAGCCTGTTGAAATGTTCCTCATCCATTCCCAGCAGGTCAATAAAGATACGGCGGTTATCGGCGCCAAGCAGTGGAGCGGCCGACCTGAAACATGCGGGCGTGGCGCTCATCCTGATGGGATTGCCGTCGGAGCGTATATTGCCCAGGTAGGGATGCTGCAGATCGATGAAAAATCCGCGCTCATTTAGCTGCGGGTCCGCTGCCAGGTCGGAGGCATCGTTAACGGCGGCGGCGGGCACGCCCGCCTCCTGTAACTGCTGCATAACTTCGCGGCTGGTCCTGGTGCGCGTCCACTCTCCGATCAGGCGATTTAGTTCTTCGGCATTCCCGCAGCGGGCTGACAAATCAGAGAACCTGTCCTGCATGGTCCAGGCGGGGTCGCCCATGGCGCGGCACAGCGCCCGCCACTCCTCTTCGTCATGCACCGCGATCACGCACCAGCGGTCGTCGCCGCTGCAGGGATAACATCCATACGGCGCTAAAGGCTCCCGGGAAGGGTTATTGCCCTGAGGTCGAGCCGCGCTGCCGCCGAGCGAGAGATGTATCAGCTCGGGAGCGAGGGTGCTGCAGGCGGCCTCCAGCTCGGATATCTCGATATACGCGCCGCTTCCGATTGCGTCCCTGCGGCGCAGGGCGGAGAGGGCCGCCAGTGCGGCGTGAAGGCCGGAGATGTGGTCTGCCAGGGCGAACCCGATGCCGCAGGGCCTGCCCTCCCGGTAAGAAGTCAGGCCGGTCAGGCCGGAGAGCGCATGCACGGTGGATCCCAGCGCGGCGTAGCCCTCCCAGGGTCCTCCGCGTCCGAATCCCGACAGGCTGACCATGACGAGCTTCGGGTTCACCTTTTTCAGTTGCTCGTAATCGAGGCCCCAGTTGCGCATCACGCGCGGAGTAAAGTTCTCCATAACAACATCGCACTTCCCGGCCAGATCGGTCACGATGCGCCGGGCCTCGGGCTTTGACAGGTTGAGCGTTATGCCCAGCTTGTTGCGGTTCCAGGCGGAGAAATACGCGGTCTGATTATCCTCGGCCCCGGTGGCGGTTTGCCGGGATTGAACCTTTATGACCTCCGCACCGAAGTCGGCCAGCAGGCGCGTGGCATAGGGCCCGGCCAGCATCCAGGTGAAATCCAGCACGCGTATACCTCGCAGGGGCGTACCTTCAGACGCGCCCGCGGCGGGCGCGTGTGAAAACCCATCCCTGCGATTTTCATCAGGCGGGAATACGATTACCGGCCGGGGAGCTTCGAATTTACGCCCCGCGAGAGGATGCGAAGCCGGCACGAAGAACCTTCTGGCCCGCAGCTGGGTGTTGTGCAATACGTCCTCGATCGAGCCGACCGGCGCCCAGGGGAAGCGCATGTCCTGCCCCAGCCTGAAAAGCTCGTCCCTGTCATGCTGGCAGGTCCAGAAGGTCAGCACCTCCTGTATATCCTCTATATGCTGCCTGCGATAGTCCTCATCCCGCCAGGCAGGCTGTCCCAGTTCCGCGGCCATATCGCACTGCCCCAGCAGCTCCACCAGTGTATTCCACTCGCGGTTGAAGGTGAGCAGGATATAGCCGTCCCGGCAGGGGAACAGATCGGCCGCACCATTCCACTGCAGACTACCTAATCGGCGGGCGACGACCTTATCATGAAAATACCGCACCGTGACATGCTCGAGCGCGGCGGCAGCGGCCTCCTGCAGCGAGACGTCGATATGCTGGCCCCTGCCCGTATGTTCCCTGTGACGCAGGGCCATCAACACTCCGCAGGCGGCGAAAAGCGAGGCCAGGCGATAGGGCTGATCGCCAAATGGCTGCAGCGGCTGCCTGCCGGGTAGACCGCAGGGATACATCTGCCCCCCAGCAGCCGAGGCCACCAGCCCACACGATTTATAGCCGCTGTAAGGCCCCGTCTGACCGAAGCCCGTGATGGAGGCCATGATCAACGCCGGATTGGTCCGTCCCAGCGCTTCATATCCGAGGCCGGCCGCGTCAAGGCTGCCGGGCGGGCACGACTCGACCACTATATCGCAGGACTGTACAAGCTGAAACAGGTGCTCCCGGTCCGCCGGAACGTTTATATTAAAGGTAAGGCTGGATTTGCCGACATTGTCGTACCAGAATGAGAGGCTGCGATCGGGCCCGGGCTCACCGGACAGAAAAGGCCCGGCCCTGCGCGCAGCGCTTCCTTCCGGCGGCTCGGCCAGCTGAACCTCCGCCCCCAGGTCGGAGAGCAGCCTGCCGCAGAATCCCGTCCAGCGCCCGGAAAGCTCAAGGACGCGTATCCCCGACAGCGGCTGCCCGCAGGCGCGCGCATCTGACATAGCGCCCTAATTATGTCATTGTGCATTGATCGGGGCAAACGGACTGAATATCATACATCATTATATAAATCTATAATGTTTATATCGATATTGACATTTCTTATATTGAGTGATATTATGCTGGCGGTTTAGATCATACAGGGCTCTCGGATACGGTCGGATACTACTACAGTCGGGGGGCAAAGGAATTGAAATTCAAACAGAACCGCGTCTGCAAGCTACTCAATATCGAATATCCTGTTATCCAGGCGCCCATGCTCTGGATCACCGGCGCCAGGCTGGTGGCCGCAGTATCCAACGCCGGCGGCCTGGGTGTGATAGGTCCCAACGCCGGGTCAACCACGATGACCAAGGATGTGACGGAAACCGGTGAAAGGCTGCGCCGCGAGATTCAGAGAACCAGGGCGTTGACCGACAAACCTTTTGCCGTGAACATCGTTCTGCCTCCCACAATGTTCCCCGATCTGGGCAAAGAGTTCACCGACCGCACGATCCAGGTAGCCGTTGAAGAGAAGGTGCCTGCAGTCGTGATAACGGGTGAGAATATGGAGGGATACATCGATCCATTCAAAAAGGCCGGCATCACCGTGCTGTGCAGGGGCTTATCCATCAATGTCGAAATAGCCAGAAAAGCTGAGGCCGCGGGCATCGACTGCATGATCGCCGTCGGCTTTGAGGGAGGGGGACACAGCGGCATGGACCAGCTGACGACCTTTGTCCTCGTACCGCAGATCGTGAGGGCGCTCAAAATACCCGTTGTCGCGGGAGGCGGGATCGTCGATGGACGCGGGATGGTGGCCGCCCTTGCGCTGGGAGCCGAGGGTATATATATGGGCACCCGCTTCATGGCTACGACGGAGTGCGATACGCACCCCAACGTTAAAAAGACTATTAT
>CAZDXZ010000048.1:0-12353 GCA_964509615.1 uncultured Dehalococcoidales bacterium | reverse complement strand
TCTGCATGGGACAGCGGCCGTAGCAGGTCTCGCAGGACAGGCACATCCAGACCAGGCCGCTCTCCAGCAGCTCGTCCCCGGCCCCCAGGTGCAGCCGCCGTATGATCTCCGACGGCGCGGATCCGGCGGACACCGCCACGGGACATCCCGCCGAGCACTTCCTGCACTGGTAGCAGGTGTCCAGCTTCACACCGGACATCTCCTCCACCTGCGGCCTGAGCCCAGACGTCCGTCTCTTCTTGCTTATCACAATCGTCATATCAATACACCGTTATCAGTCATTATTCTCCGGTCGACACGGTCAGCAGCTCCGTCTCGGTAAGCGCCGGCTCATCCGACTTTTTGCCCAGCGCCGCCACCCTGACCGGGGCCACCTTGCGGTAGACCTCCGACGGCTTGAGCAATTGACCGTCCACCGTCAGCAGCTCATCGACTTTAATGCCGAACAGGCGCTCGTTCTCCCGCAAATACGGCAGAATCAGCTCCCAGTCCTCGTCCGTCATGCGGTAGAACCCGCAGCCGTTCAGCTGCTGCCAGACGATCTGCTGGCGCGGGTCGCGTATATACATGGCGCCGCCCGAGGCCAGCGAGAAAAGGTTGCTGCCGGGATAGGGCTCCTTGAGCGGCTGCAGGCTTCCATCATCATCGAAGGCGACGCCGTTGAGTATGACGAAGCCGCCGCCGTTGAGCACGTCCCCGGCCATGAAGGACTCTCCCAGGAAATCGAGGCAGGTGCCGTTGATCACGACCCTGGGCCTGCCCACCGAGTTGATCAGCGGCCGGCCCGCCGCGTTGCCCATGACGTAGACCGAGCCGCCCTTGGCGCCGTACATGAAGGTCTGGCCCACGTCTCCGAATATGACCAGCTTGCCGCCCTTGATGATCTGGCCCACCTGGTCCTGCGCGTTGCCGTGCACATTTATGGTCAGGCCGTCTATTCCCGAGGCCAGGTAATCGCCCGAGCTGCCGTAGACGTCGATGGTAACGTCCTCCGAGCCGGGCCCCAGGCCGCAGCCGATGAACCTCTGCCCGCTGCAGTTGTAGCTGATGAAGCTCCGCCAGCCCTGCAAGTAGGCGTCCATCAGCAGGCTGGCATCGCTGCCCAACCCCTCTGCGTCGAACCCGCGCACATTGATCACCAGGGTGGTCTCTCCATTGCGCGGCGGCCTGAGCAGCCCGCGCCTGCCCTGATCGATCAGGCGGTAGGCGCCCTCATCTTTATCTTCATTAATTGCAGGCAGGCCGTCCAATATCCGATAGAGAGCGCCGCGCACCAGGTGCAATACGTGGTTGCGCTTCTTGGCGCCCGTCGGGTACCTGCGGTCGTTGAGCAGCGTAAGCGCCTCGATGGCTTTAACCGTGTTTCCATCGCCAGCGCCGATATCTGCAACCGCAGCGAGGGCCGAACGGACCTCATCATATGACCAGCTCTCCATGCGGCCGGACAGGTGCGCGTAGACATCCGCGGCGTTTCCGCTTTCAAACATTTGCAGTACATCGTTCCTTAGATGATCGTCCGCCTTCACGGGGGCGGAGAAATCGCAGGACTCCCCGGCCGCGGGCATGGGCACCGGCGCGCCGAACTTGTCGCTGCAGGAGATGCGCAGCATTCCGCCGGCCTCGGGCTTGAGGTCGAAGATGAAGGCGCCACCGTCCGTATGGCTGCCGCCCCTGGCGTTCCAGTAGCGGTCGGCCACCGGGCAGATGCGGCTGTCGTCGGCATGCAGGCTCTGCAGCGTGGCGTCGATGGCCTGCTTCTCCGAGGCGATCAGTCCCACCTGCACCTCGCCGTCGCAAAAGGCGAAGACCTGCGGACGCAGCATGGCGGTATCCGTAATGCCCATCAGCTGGAAGGCCCGGCTCTCCGGCAGCGAGCGCGCAATGATGAAGAACCAGGGCCCGTCCGGCGAGCCGTGAATGTGCGCGGCCTGTATGGCCCTATATATAATCTGTTTTTCAGGCGGAAGGCGGTCGAAATCCAGCTCCGAGGTGGGCGCCAGCGCCTCGATGATATACTCCAGCGGATAGCCGTAGGTGCGCTGCAGCAGGTCGAACATCAGTATAGAGGCCTCGGTGTCCGTGAGGAACTGGGGGTAGATGTGCCGCTCCGCCAGGTATTCGCACACCGAGTGGTAGTTGGCGAAGTCGCCGTTGTGCACCAGCGCGGCATTGATGCCGCCGAAGGGGTGCGCGCCGCCGGGATGCCAGACGCGGCCCTTGGTGGGGAAGCGCTGGTGCGCTATCCACACATGTGCGCGCAGCTCCTCAATCTTATAATATTTCACGATAGCCTCGGCATAGCCGACCACCTTTAGAATCATGATATTCCTGCCCTCGGACATGACGAAGGCCTTCTGCTCGCCCAGCGATGCATAATACTCCTGGTTGAGCCGCACGCTGTTCTGGTTGATGAACTCAGCCTCGGCCTCATCCTTCGTCAGGGCATTCAGCCTGTTCTTCTCAACAAAAGCGCCCAGTGCATCCTTCCTGGCGCGCACGAAGTAGCGGTAGACATCCGGGGGCCTGGCCTCCAGACCCTCGACCGCCGTCCAGTCTTCCACCGTCTCCAGCTTCTGCCTGGCGCCGACCTCATAAAAAGGAGCGATGTATTTACCTTCAAGCTCATTTAAAATCCCTGTATCAAGGAAGGCCACGTGCAACATATAGTGGTCTTCCAGCATCTCGCGGCTGACGCCCAGCTGTTCGGGCACGAAGCCCAGCGCGGCTATGCCGCCGCCCTTGCCGTTGCCGCGGTTGTGCATCTGCCTGGACGGCTCATAGATGTGCCTGGCCGCCACCGGTTCTGAGCAGCAGAAGCCGACCACTCCGCAGCCGCCCTCCTCCTCGATCTTACGATCGGGCGTGGCCGGCTGCAGCTCGCTCACCAGCCTGGCGCGCGATTCCAGCAGCAGCTCGATCAGCTCGCGTTTCACCGCGCCTCTCCCCCGTCGTTGGTATAGTCGAGATGCATCAGCAGGTCGCTGCGGCCCCTCAGCTCTCTCACGCTGCGCAGACCCAGCCTGCGCAGTATGTCCACCAGCTCGATGCGCCAGGCGTTGTACAGATTAATTATTCTCTGCGAGCCCCATTCCATGTTGAACTGGTTCTGCAGCTCGGGATCGGTGGTGGCGATGCCGCGCGGGCAGCCCCGCCCGCTCTCGCAGCGGGCGCAGCGGACGCAGCCCAGCGCTATCAGCTCGCCCGTCCCAACCACCACGCCGTCGGCGCCCAGCGCGATGGCCTTGGCGATATCATGCGCGTTGCGCAGGCCGCCACTGGCCATCAGCGTCACTTTGTCGCGCACGCCCTCCCTGGTAAGGAAGTCGTGCACCTTGACGATGGCGTACTCGATGGGCATGGCGATGTTCTTCTTGGCGATGTCGGGGGCGGCGCCGGTGCCGCCGTAGCCGCCGTCCATATGCACGATGTGCGCCCCGGCCGAATAGCTGCCCACCGCCACCATGTCCACGTCGGCGGGGGTGGATACCTTGGCCGAGACCAGCGTGCGGCGGTTGACGTGCTTGATCCAGTCCATGTGCTTCTTGTGGTCCTCGATGGAATATACGCTGTGAAAGGGGAAGGGCGAGAAGAGCGAGATGCCGGTAACCGTCTCGCGCATCCTGGCGACGGCGGGCGTGACCTTGTCCGCCAGCAGGTGGCCGCCCAGACCCGGCTTGGCGCCCTGCGCGTATTTGAACTCCACGATGCGCACCCGTTGAATCGTCTCCTCGCGCACGCCGAACAGCCCGGTGGCGACCTGCGTGATGGTGTGCTCGTCATAGGGGCGCATCCTCTCCATGTAGCCGCCCTCGCCCGTGCAGGTGAAGGTGTTGAAGGCCACGGCCGCCCGAGCCTTGGAAAGCTGGGTAACATTGCTGACGGAACCGAAGGACATGCCTCCACCGTACCAGGGGACACCGATCCTGATCTGCGGCCTTCCGTCCCCGCGACGGTTCAGCTCCAGGCTGGTGTCGATCTCGTCCGGCGACAGCTCCACCGGCGGCCTGGCCGGGAATTTGAAGCGCAGACGGTCGAAGCCGCCGCCCGAGTTGCCGCACTCGTACTGATATCCGTATTCCGGCGCCGGCGGAGCGCCGCTCTCAGCCATCTTCCAGGTGGCCAGTATCAGGTCGGAGGTCCAGCGGTAGTCGCCCAGCACCTTCATCATGGGATTCTCCACCATCTTGAGGGCGCCGTTGGGGCAGTGGTCGATGCAGTAGTGCCCGCTGTCTTTACACGAGGGTCCGATACATACGTTCTGGCGCGGGGCGGCGAAGTACTTGTAGCCTCCCTTCAGCACATGTACGCCGCGGGGGCAGACCTCGGCGCATTTGCCGCACAGCTTGCAGGCGTCGCTGCGGCGGATAATATACTTGGCAAGCTCGTTGCGGAAGCGCGGCGGCGCAGGCTTGATCACGCGCTGTACCTCGACCTGCGGCACCAGCGTCTCGAGCGTGCTCTGCGGCAGGTCCTGCTCAGCTGCTATTTCTTTTACCGAAGAGTTTGCCAAAGCTTGCCTCCTCAAGTTCTTCGTAGAACAGTGCCCTGCCCGCCTCGCCGCGCAGGCGGCGGACATCGCGTATGCCCATGGCGCCCATGACCTCGATCAGCTGGTCGTGCCAGGCTGCGATCAGATTGACCATGCGGCCCACGCCGTAGTCCGTATCTATTTCACATATGCCGGCGCGGCAGGCCTGCCCGTCGTTGCACTGCCTGCACATCGTGCATTCCAGTGCGATCAGCAGCGGCAGGTTTACCGAGACCAGATCGGCGCCGCAGATGATCTGCTTGGCCATGTGCTCGGCCAGAGCGATGCCCCCGCTGGCTATTAAAGTGACCTCGTTCCTGATGCCGCGCCTGACCAGCGCAGTATGAGCCTGGCGCAGCATATCCTTGATAAAGCGCGGGTTTTCGGCATTGAGCTCGTTGCCGCTGGCGTCGGCCGCCAGGTGCAGCGCTTCGATATACGGCTTCCCGGCCAGCTCGATGCTGCGCTCGACGCCGCGGGCGTCCAGGTCTATCCTGACCGCCGCCACGATGGAGGGATTGGCGTCCTTGAGCCCGGCGATGCGCTGCTCCAGCCCTTCGCCGTCGGCTACCTCCACCAGTCTCATTTTCTTCAGCATTGAGGGGTAAGGTACCACTGAAGACGGGGAGAGGTAGGCGGCCAGTCCCGGCAGGTACTGCTCCAGCTCGTTGCCCAGCAAATTCCAGTCATTAAAATCGACAATAGCGATGGTGCCCGTCCGCTCGGCCACCACCTTGAAGATGGGGAGCAGGTTGGGCAGCCGGTAGCCCTGCGGCATCATATCGATAATCATGGGGATGGGTATATCCACCAGCGGCGGAAGGTTATTCAGAGGAGCGCCGTTCTCGAACGACAGCAGCGCGGGCTTCCTGCCGATGTCCACCGCCGTGCTGATATACTCGCGGCCGTGTATGCCGTCACGCGTGGGACGGACGATCTCCGACATGTCGGTCCACATGGAATCGAAACCTGCGCCCGAGAAGGGACCCCGGTACCCGGCGCCCGAGACCGGTATGCGGGCGGTCTCGGCCTGCGCCCAGGTGGTCTCAATCACCTGGGGGGTCCAGTAGCTGTTGCCCAGGCGCTCATAAACGGGGTTCAGCGAGAGCGAGAGCAGCCCCTTGGTGCACTGCTGCACGCAGGAGAAGCAGCCCATGCACTGGAAAAACAGGGCGTCCATCTCGCGCATGTCGCGGATATAATTGGCCTCTTCGCGGTAGCGGTCGAACACGCAGGCCCGCTTGACGCAGTTATGGCAGCCGGCGCAGTCCTCCCGCCAGTCGACAACGCCGCAGCGGCCGATGCGGGGCCGCCGCGGGGGCACCGGTCTGGTCTTGATGTGATACTTGTCAGGCATATTTCGATTCCCCGCTTAAAGCGCAGAAATAAGTGAGGGCACGACGGCTTCGTTGCCGCCCGAAAAGATATGTATACCGCGCAGGCCGGGCAGGGCTTTGAGCCTGCCCATGGTCTCGGCGCAGATGGCGATTCCCTCTTTTCGCTGGGCCTCCTCGCCCCCGGCCGACTCCAGGCGTTTGATCACATCCTCGGGTATGCTGAAGTCCGTAAATGTGCTGCTCAGCTTCCTGGCCTCGGCCGCGCCTGTGAGCGGCATAACTCCTGCCAGTATGGCGCTGCTCTGGGCGACCCCTTCGCTTCTCAGGGCATCCAACCACAAATTGAACCCCTCGACATCGAACACGGCCTGGGTCTGTAAAAACCTGGACCCGGCCCTGGCCTTCTTCTTAATGCGCATGATATTAAGCTCGAACGGCCTCAGCGCCGGATTGGCGGCCGCGCCCGCCAGCATCGAGAAGGGCCCCTCGATCTTGCGCCCGTCCATCAGCACGCCCTTTTGGGCCATGTCATTCACCGCGGCGATGAGCTGTATCGAATCGATATCGAAGACATTGGCAGAGTCGGGGCAGCAGATCAGCGCCTGATGATAACCGCTGAGGCAGAGGACGTTCCGTATTCCCAGCGCGGCGGCGCCCAGCAGGTCGGACTGCAGGGCGATGCGGTTCCTGTCCCGTGTGACAATCTGATAAATGGGCTCGATGCCGGCCTTCAGCAATATCAGCGATGCAGCCAGGCTGGACATGGCCACGCCATAATGGTTGTCAGCCACGTTTACGGCAACTACGCCCTGCCGCAGGGCCGCGGCGCTCTTCTCCACCATGCCGGCGTCCGCCCCGGGCCGAGGCAGGTACTCCGCTGTAATAATAAAATCACCGCCCTCGATCTTCTCGGCCAGCCTGCTGTCAGCTTTCATAAGATTACCTCTATTCCTTATCCAGTTCCTGTTCATCGCCCGCGTACTCGCCGCGCGGCGATGCCTTGATCCTGCTGCGGAAATCGGCCAGCTCCCTCCTGACCTGCTCCACGCCGCGTTCGTCCAGCCGGATCATGACCGTTCTCCCCCGGCCCAGCCCGATCTCCTCCAGCAGCGCATCCACCGCCTCGACCCGCTTCTCAGCGCGCAGGTTGCCCTCTATGTAACGGCAATCGCCCTTTTTGCACGTGACCACGGCCACGCCGTCCGCGCCGGTCTCGAAGGACTTGGCAAGGTAGAGTATGTCCGCCTTGCCGGAACAGGGCAGCGGGATCACCCTGAGGTCTATGCCCTGCGTGCCGTTGCCGTTGGAAAGCTCCGCCGGGTCAAGGCTGCTGGCGCAGCAGAAAAGGTCGATCCTGACATTGCCCCTGTTTGCTACGTGCATCTCATGTTTCCTATACGGCTTATGGAAGCCTGTTGCCGTATTATAACAACACGATAGGGAGCTGTCAAAAACTTTTGTCACAAATTTGCCGCAGGGCAAGCTGAAATGGAAACGGCCCGGTTAAGGGCCGTTTCGTAATTTTCTCAGAGCGTTTGAGGGTTTTTAATTAATAACGTCGCTGTCCGCCCCTGCCGCCGCCGCCGTAGCCGCCGCGACTTCCAAAGGAAGACCTCCCTCCGCCTCCACCACCGCTGCGGCCTCCGCGGCCGCCGCCGCCGCCCTCTCCGCGTGAGCGGGCGCCGTTGACCGTGATGGCGCGCTCCTTGAGCTTTTTGCCGTTGAGCCCGGCGATGGCCGCCTGGCCCTCCTGCAATTTGGGCATCTCCACAAAGCCGAAGCCCTTGGACTGCCCGCTGTAGCTATCCTTGATGATGGAAACCGATGAGACCTCGCCGAAAGCTTCGAACTCAGTCCTGATATCGCCCTCCGTCACCTCGTAAGCCAGGTTCCCCACGTATATATTCATGGTATGATCGCTAACCTCCTTAATTTAAAGGCGCGCGGAAATAATCTTCTTTTGCGCCTGCATGCCTGCCGCGGCTACCTTCTGGGATTGATGGTGCTGTAGCACTCGCTGCAGTAGACCGGCTTGTCCTGGCGCGGCTCGAAGGGGACCTCGGTCTCCTTTCCACACTTCGCGCAGGTCGCAGGGAACATCTTGCGCTGATAGCCCGACCTGCCGCCGTCACGGCTGGATTTCCTGGCCTGCCTGCAATCCGGGCAGCGCTTGGGCTCGTTGGCGAACCCCTTGGATGAGTAGAACTCCTGCTCCGTAGCGCTGAATGTGAATTCCTTGTTGCAGTCAGCACAGGTGATAGTTTTGTCGGTGAAACCCATGTGATGACCTCCTGATTTAATATTAATGGCTTTTAGTTGCGGTCATCCAACATGAGAAGATATAGAAGAAAAAACAAATTTTAATCTACCGAAGCTGGCATTAACCTAAACAGAAACCACTTCCTATAACTTTACAATAAACTAATATTTAATGCAATTGTGCGGCAATCGGTCCTGGACGCACAGGAACACATATCCGGGTTATTTAACGCCGGATGCCCGTATCTGCTATACTTCTCTTTCCCAAATCGGATATGAAAGAGTTAAGCTTTTTCCGGCGCTATGTGGTCCCCTGCCTGATAGGCTTCATGGGGTCTACCATTCTGTGGGCCATTCTGACCTACATTACCATCTACTGGGTGGACCTCGGCTTCAGCCACTTGCAGGTCGGGATTCTGGTCGCTGTTTTCCCGCTGGTGTCGCTGGTCCTGATGATACCCTTCGGCGTCTTCGTGGACCGTATCCCACCTAAAAGGCTGATCATCGCCAGCCAGTTTATCTTCGCCCTGAGCATTGCCGGACTTATGACCACGCATGAGTTCTGGCCGACCATGCTGCTGCTGGCCGTGGGCGGCGCAGGCAACGCGCTGTTCAACAACGCCCTGCCGTCCCTTTTCTACAAGACGCTGGGCACCAGTGTGCGCGGCCTCAAGCTGGGCTATTACACGGCGGGCATACTGGTGGGCTACGGCCTCGGCTCGCTGGCGGGCGGCTATATTTACACGTCCTTCGATATGAACGCCATCTTCATCTTTGCCCTGATCGGCACCCTCCCCATGCTGCTGCTCTGTCTGCTGCTGGCCGACGTACCCGGCACCCGCGTTAAGCTCAGCGATTACCGCGCCGACCTTTCCAATAAGACAGTGCTCGTCTTTGTCATACTGGTCTTCGCCTTCTCACTGCATGCCGGCGCCGAGCAGTCCAGCTTCAGCCTCTTCCTCAACAAGGACATTGGTATGGACAAGGAAACGGTGGGCTGGCTCTACTTCATCCACGCCAATTTCATGGCCATCCTCTCCATCGTCAGCGGATACTACGCGGACCGCGTGAACTCGCGCGGGAAGGGGCTGGCCATTCTCTATTATATCGGCACAGCCGTGTCGGGACTGACCAATATACTGCTGCTGTTCACCACCAATTTCGGCAATGTGCTGGCCACGCGCCTGACGCATGCCGTGGGCGACAGCCTGACCCTGGTGACGCGCAGCCTGATCGTATCCAATCTCTTCGTGGCCACGCGCATGGGCGGCAACCTGGCCACCGTGCAGACCACCGTAACGCTGGGTACGCTGTGCGGCGCCGTCATCAGCGGCGCCTTTACAGGGTATGCCACGGGATTCGCCATCGCCGGCGCCGCTGCCATACTGGCGGTCATCTACGCCCTTCTGGCCAAACCTGAATTCTGACCGTATTATGCGCTAAAATATAGGCGATACAAATTGCGGGGGGATGCAGCATGCCGGCCAACCTGACGCCGCAGTACTTTGAAGCGGAGCGGCGCTTCAAGAGCGCCACCACGCCGGAGGAGAAGATCCAGGCGCTGGAAGCCATGCTGGCCGTGATGCCCAAGCATAAGGGCACCGACCACCTGCAGGCCGACCTGCGGCGCAAGATCGCCAAAATCAGCGAAGAGGCCGAGAAGAAATATGCCACCGGCCACAAAAATTTCAGTATACGCAGGGAGGGCGCGGGACAGGTGGCGCTGATCGGGCTGCCCAATACCGGCAAATCACTGCTGCTGGCCTCGCTTACCAGCGTCAGGCCCGAGGTCGCCGGCTATCCCTTTACCACCAAATCGCCCAACGTCGGCATGATGCCCTACGAGAACATCCAGATTCAACTGGTGGACATGCCCGCCATCAATATGGAGGAGGCGCGCGTCTGGTCCAATTCCGTGCTGCGCAACGCCGACCTGCTGGCCATTGTGGCGGACCTCACCAGCGACCCTGTCAAACAGGTGGAGGAAACGCTGCAGGGGCTGGAGGATATATCCGTGGTGCCCTTTAAACCCGGCGTGGACAACAGCGGCACCGGCCTGAGGGAGCGCCGCGCTTTCATCATAGCCAACGTGGGCGACCTGGATATCGACGACGAGGGGATCAAGTCCCTCGATGCCAGGTTCAGCGGCTGGCTGGATGCCGTCAGGATATCGGCTGCCGAGAAGCAGAACCTGGAGGAACTCAAGCGCCAGATATTCACGCGCCTGAACATAATCCGCGTCCATACCAAGTCCCCCGGCGCCAGGGTGGACCTGACCGATCCCGTGATACTGCCGGCGGGCGCGACGATTAAAGATGCGGCCGAGGCCGTGCACAAGGATTTCAAGGCCGGACTTCGCTATGCCGTGATCTGGGGCTCGGGCAAGTTCGACGGCCAGCGCGTCGGTCCGGAACATGTGCTGCGCGACAACGATGTCATCGAGCTACATGTGTAGATTGCGGACACGTTTAAGGTATAATTCTGAGTGATGATTGCCGCAATCAGGAAAAGCATCAGCAGCCTGAAGAAGGACCGGGAGCACGGGGCGGGATGGCTGACCGCGCAGGCCCTCGAGATACTCCGCGAGGCGGCCTCCCTGGACCCGGCCGGGAGCACCAGTAGTCTCCTGTCGTCCCTCAACGGCGTCGTCAGCGCATTGATCGGCGCGCGCCCGTCCATAGTATCCATCGCCAACTACGCCCTCTATTTTCAGTCGGAGGTCGAGACGGCCGCTGCCACCTGCAAATCGCCCCAGAGGTTGAAAAAAGCGGCCTACAGTATAGCCGACCGCCTGATCCGGCGGCAGCAGAAGAGCGCCGCCGCCGCCGCGCGCAGCGCGGCCGCGCTGGTCGGCAAACGCAGCATCATTATGACCTGCAGCTACAGCTCCACCGTCTGCAGCGCCCTGGAGCTGGCCAGGCGCGGGGGCAGGGACTTTAAAGTCCTGGCTGCGCAGTCGCTGTATAAAAAAATATCCTACGGGGAGATGGTTCTGCGCCGCCTGCAGGAATCGGGCATCAGCGGCCGTATAGTGCCCGATTCTCAGATCGGCTGGCACGCAGCCCGGGCTGACCTGGTGCTGTGCGGCGCCGACTGCGTATCGCTTCACGGCTGGCTCCTGAACGGGACACCAGCGCTGGAGCTGGCTGAGACGGCAGTGCGCAAAAAACGCCCTTTCTATGTCGTAGGCGAGACAACGAAGATCGACGCCCGCGGCCTGACTGCAGGCCTGCCCGTATCTGAGCCCGGTTTCGACCGGGTCCCTCTCGAGATGGTCTCCGGGCTGGTCACGGAAAAAGGCATGATCAAGCCCGACGAGATATATGAATTCACCATCGAGGACCTGGCGGGGAGCATGCGTGACCGGACTCGTTGACACGCACGCCCACCTGGATGAAGAGGAGGACCTGGAGGCGGCTATCGAGAAAGCCAGGCTGGCGGGTGTGGCCGGCATCATCGCCGTGGGACAGGACCTGAGCTCCAACATCAAAAACCTGGAGATGTCCTCCCTTTATCCCGGATACGTTTACCCTGCGCTCGGCCTGCATCCCTGGGCCGTCGGCTGGCTGGACGAGCCGCAGCTCCAACGCAATCTCGACTTCATCTCCAATAATCTGCCCGGGGCCGTTGCGCTGGGCGAGGTCGGACTGGACTACGACAAACGCGTGCTTAAAACGGCGGGCAAGGATGTGCAGAAGGATGTGCTGCGGCGGCTGCTGGCGCTGGCCCGGCGCCACGACAGGCCGGTCTCGCTGCACAGCCGCTACGCCTGGAAGGATGCACTGCAAGAGGCCGGTGACGCCGGCGTAAGGAAGCTGGTCTTCCACTGGTATACCGGGTTCTCCAGCACGCTGGCCGAGCTGATAGAGGCGGGATACTACATCTCCGCCACGCCGGCCGCGGAGTACCACGACGAGCACCGCCGCGCAATCAGGGAGGTCCCTCTGGAAAGGCTCCTGCTGGAGACCGACTGCCCGGTGAATTACGGCAGGGAGCAGCGCTACCGCTCGCAGCCGTCCGACGTCGTGCGCAGCCTGAGGGCCATCGCTTCGATCAGGGGCATCTCCGAGCAGGAGGCGGCTGCCGTCACCACAGCCAACGCCCGCCGCCTCTTCGGCCTCCCCATTTAAAGTAATCCGTTTGCTCGATAATATCTTCCTATCACGTCATTGCGAGGAGCATTTTTTACTACGTCATTGCGAGGAGCGCAGCGACGAAGCAATCTTGTA
>CAZDXZ010000047.1:0-12415 GCA_964509615.1 uncultured Dehalococcoidales bacterium | reverse complement strand
TCGGTGCAGACTTCGCGCGGCTGTCCCATGGACTGCAGCTTCTGCTCGGTGACCGCCTTCAATGGACGCCGGTATCGGCGCCAGCCTGTGGGGGAAGTGCTGGACGAGCTATCCATGATCTCGCAGAAAATGGTCTTTTTTGTCGACGACAACATCGTTGGCTACGGGGAGGAATCGAAGAAAAGCGCTCTCGAGCTGTTCAGAGGAATGGTGAAGCGGAAATTTGATAAATGGTGGTTCTGTCAGGCGTCCCTGAATTTTGCCGACGATGAAGAGGTCCTTTTCTGGGCCGCCAGGGCGGGATGCAAAATGGTTTTTCTCGGCCTCGAGTCTGAGGAAGAAGAGACACTGGCTGAAGTTAATAAGCAACTGAATTTGAAAAGACGGGTTTCAGCCTATTCTCAAGCCTTTCAACGGATACACAGAGCAGGCATTGCCGTCCTGGGCGCATTTATCTTCGGTATGGATGATGATACAGCGGACAGCCTGCGGGCACGGGCGCAGTATATGATCCATAATGATTTGGACGTTATGCAGGTAACCCATCTCACACCGCTACCGGGCACGAGGCTCTTCGATAAACTACAGCGGGAGGGGCGCATTATTTACAGTGAGTTCCCGCAGGACTGGGATAAATATGACATGACGCAGGTGGTGCACAGGGCTGAAAATATGAGCCCGGCGGAGCTTTCGTCGGCCATATTGCATTGCAATCGTATGCTATATACCTGGCCGGTTATACTGAGAAAGGCCTGCCGGACATTGATTTCCACCCGCAATCCCATGGCTGCCATGTTCGCGCTGCAATCCAATGTGAATTACCGCAATGTCGGCCGCGGGCAGCTGAAAGAACAGCCGGCTAGCGCTTGATGTGGCCCGGCAGTATGTAGATGTACGGCTTGTGCAGTATATATTTGTGCAGCCAGCGGTCGAAGCGGCGGAAAGCCAGGAAGAGCACCCAGATCATGGCATCCTCTTTATAATACGACCTGATGTCCTTTTCCGTGAGAGGCTTGATGCCCAGGGAGGCCCCCTCTGAGGCGTAGAACTCGTTGGCGGCCTGCACCAGGCCGGGCACCAGCTCGGGCCGCTGCTCCTTGTAGAAGTTGGCGATGAGGTCGATGGTGACCAGGCGGGCGTCGTAATAGCGCGTTATCACCCCCTCCAGGAAGAGCCAGCGGATGAGCCAGACCAGGAACGAGGGAGCGCTGCGCAGGAAAAGCTCCGGGTCCAGCCGCTCCCGGCCATTCTTTTTCATCAATGGCGTGCTGGTATCGAAGTACAGCAGGCCGGACGCCTGGCCGACCTGCGGCCTGGAGGAGTCGAAGCCGTCGATGGCCCAGTTGGATATCTGCCCGTCTATTCCCAGTGCACGTTCCGGATTGGCTGCGTTGAATTTCCATACCTTCGTCAGCTCCCGCAGCACGAGCACAAATAGTGTGCGCACACCTTCGGTGTTCAGTATATGGATGGCGCGGTTGCCGATGGAATCGGGGTTGAGCTTGCGCTGGATATCGAAGGCGATGATATTGCCGGCATCCGAGGTGAAGGAGGCGAAGCCCCACTCCGGTATGTTTATACCGAGCTCCTTTGACAGGACTTCGTTATAGTCCCTGTAAAGTATCTCGTACTGAGCGACCTCTTCTCCGGTTCTGAAGATGGGCATGCGCTTGCAGGCCAGGTCTCTGGTTGTCCCGGCCTGTATCTCGAAGATGGTGCTGATCTCGCCGTATCCCAGCACGCGGGCGGGGATTTTACTGTTTTCGGGATGCGCCGGGTCCAGACCCTTCTCGAATTCTTTCAGCAGCTCGATATCTACCTGCACGTCGGCCTCCTGTCGATATGTTATTTCAGGCCAAGGAAGGCCGCCGTGTCGCCCAGGGCGCCGTCCACGCCTTCCAGTATCTGATGTGCCGTTTTATTATCGATGATCAGCGGCGGCAACAGCTGGCATACCCGCCTGTCGTTGTTGGCATAGATGGCCAGTATGCCGTTGTCGTAACAGGCCTTGGTCAGTATCGGGCCGCAGGTGTCGTTGACCATCTCGATGCCCATCATCAGGCCGAGCTGCCGCAGGCCGGTGAGTATCCCGGGGTGTTTCTTTTTCAGCTCGACGAAGCCGTCCCTGAAGATGGCTGCCAGCCTGTTGACGTTCTCCAGGAAGGCGGGGCTGGACGAAATATCCAGCACCGTGGCGGCCACCGGGCAGCCCACCTCGGCGCCACCGAAGGTGGAAACGTGAATAAAGGGGTTTTTATGGAAGAAGCCGGAGAGCTCTTTGCGGTAGCAGGTTGCGCTCATGGGGTAGATGCCGCCTGAAAGCCCTTTGCCGATCACGATGATATCCGGCACGGTATCGAAATACTCGATACCCCACAGTTTACCCGTGCGCCCCAGTCCGGTCTGCACCTCGTCGATGATGAGCAACGCCCCTTTGTGAGAACAGATGCGGCGCGCCTCCCGGTAGAAGTCCCCGGATGGCACAGGCATGCCGAGCGTGGCGGGTATGGTCTCGAAGATGACAGCGGCCGTATCGCCGTCCACAGCCTGCTCCAGCGCTGCGACGTTATTGAAGGGGACCTGCAGGAAGCCGGGCAGGTTGGGTCCGAACGGGGAGCGGTACTGCTCGTCCCCGGTGGCCAGCGCGAATCCGGTGTGGCCGTGATAGCCGCCCACCGCCGAGACGACCTTGAACTTGCCGGTGTATCCGCGGGCCAGCTTGATGGCCAGGTCGATGGCCTCACCGCCCCCCACGCCGAATACCGTGCAGGAGATGTCGCCCGGCATCAGGCCGGCCAGCTTCTCCCCCAGCAGCGCGCGCTGCTCGCTGATCAGGTGGTGGTTGCCGATATCGAGCTCCTTCAGGCTGTTCTGCAGGGCTTTGATGACCTGCGGATGGCGATGGCCCAGGTTGAAAACGCCGCCGTTGCAGTGGCAGTTGATCAGGCGCTTGCCGCTGGCGGCGTCCCAGACGTAAGGCCCCTCGCGCCGGCCGAATACAAACTCCATGTCGTAGGACTTGAAGGTCTCGGCCTTTCCCGACGAGACATATTGGGCGAAACGCCTGACTATAGTCTCCTTGCTGTCTTTTCCAATATATTTCATGCGGGCCTCCTCAGAATTAATTGTGAGAGACGTGCAAACCTCATCGCGCCGTCCCCGCAGCCAGGTTGACCAGCGCCTTGAGCAGGTCGGCCACCACGCCCCGGGTCGCTCCGTCCGTGAGTTTGCCCGTCTCATCGAATTTCTGGGCTGCGAATGTCACGAAGACCTCCGGTTTGGTCACCGCTTTTACATCTAAGAAGAGCAGCGTCTGCCTGAGGTGGTACTGCGCCCGCGATCCGCCCAGCATACCGGTGGATGCGCTCATTATAGCGACCGGTTTTCCCGGCCAGACGCTGTCCTTTGGCGGCCTGGATGCCCAGTCCAGGGCGTTTTTCGTCAGGCCCGGCACCGAGAAATTGTACTCAGGCGTGACGATCAGCACAGCCTGGGCAGCCCTGATTCTTGATTTGAACTCATTCACCCGTGCCGGCAGGTTCTCCTCAAGGTCCTGGTTGAAGAACGGTATGCCCTCCAGGTCGAATGTCTCGAGCGATGCGCCGGGGGGCAGCAGCTCTCCCGCCGCCCGCAGCAAAGCCTTATTATACGATGCTTGACGAAGGCTTCCCGCAAATCCGAGGATGTGAACCGTATCCATCTCCAACCTCCGTTATCGCGAACTCCCTGCCGCAGGCTGCTTTAATTCAAGCTGCGGCAGGGACCGGCAATCGCTTGATGGTGTTATTATCAGGGTGTCAGCACCAGCTTATGGGCGGAACCGCCGTTGACCTGGTCCCTGGTCCACAGCATGGGATGATATTTGATGTTAAGCCAGGGCTTGATCATGCTGTCGTACCATTCGCTGGCGGGATTCCCGCTCTGGCCGGTATTGTTTATCGTGACGCTCTTGCCCGGGTCGCTCCAGTCGATGATCATGCGCATGGAGGGTATCATGGTTATCTTGAAATCGCCCTTGTCGACCCTCCAGGTGCAGGCATTTACAGCGTCGGTATTGCCGCCGGCCGGGTAGGGGCCCCTGTTGACCAGGGACTCAATCGGGCCTATGCCGCTGGCGCCCAGCGGATTGCTGGCGAAAGTGGCCGTATGAAGGGCGCCCCACTTCCACTGGCTGCGGTCGGGCCCGAGGGCCGCCACCGTAGCGTCGTATCCTTCCTTGAAGGACCTGGCCAGGATCTCGTCGCGTGTTTCCTTTTTGTCCTTGGTCCGGGCGTCGTCCCACCAGCTGTCTTCGGGACTCTTGAGCATCTGGTAGATGGCCCACATATCCCTGTCGTCGCCCTGCGACTTAATGATGTCGCCCAGCTGGTCCTGCGCCGTGTTGTTGACCAGCTTCATCCAGAATTCGGCGTAGAGGGCGGCCTGCGGGCTGTCCGCGTTGAAGGTCTGGTCCCAGTGCTCCAGCCAGCTCTTGGCGTCCGTCAGCGCCGGGTCCTCGAACTTGACATTGGCCAGGTAGGGCATGATCTCGCCCACGCTCAACACCTTGTTGTCTCCCTGTATCTTCTGGAAGGTCTCGATGCTGTGCGGCGCCAGTGACTTGATCAGCTGCTCGATGCGCTGGCCGCGGTACCCATAGTTCCATTCGTAACCGAGATTGTAGTTGTTGTTGGGATCGAGATGTTTTTTCAGGAAATCATAGTAGGAAGGCGGCACCACTGCCTGGTTGGCCGTGATGATATAGCCGCGTTCCGGGTTGTACGCCCGCGGCAGCAGGTCGAAGGGTATGTAACCCTTCCACTCGAATTCGTCGGTCCAGCCCGGCACGGGCAGCAGGCCGCTGTGGTTCTTATTGCGGATGGGTATATTGCCCGGCATCTGGTAGCCGATGTTGCCCTGATTGTCGGCGAAGACGAAGTTCTGCGACGGGCCGTCCCAGTTTCTGAGAGCGTTGCGGAACTCATCCCAGCTGCCGGCGGTGTCGATGCCGTATATGGCGGATAACAGAGTCCCGGGATCGAGCGCCGTCCAGCGCAGGGCCAGGGGATCCTTATTATTGAAGCCGAAGAATAGGCCGGCCTCCGCATCGTATTTATTATCGTTGATGATAGGGCCGAGGTGCGTCTGCCTGACCTTGACGGAGATGGGCGAGGAACCGTCTCCGAAATTGATTATCTCGTTGCGCACGGTCATATCGCGCCATGCGCCGTTCCACTCGTACTGCAGGGGATTATCCGGGTTGACCTTGATCTGGTAATGATCGTGGACATCGGGGTAGACGTTGGTCACACCCCAGGAGATATTGTTGTTGTGCCCGATAATGACACCCGGGCTGGGCGCGAAGGCGAACCCAACCACGTCGTACGGACGGCCCTTGCCGTCGTCGGGGCAGTGCAGGCCGATCTCATACCAGATGGACGGCATCTGGATGCCCAGGTGAGGATCGTTGGCCAGCAGGGGCTTGCCGCTCTGCGTCAGGTTTCCTGAGACGACCCAGTTGTTGCTGCCCAGGCCGGCAAACGACCCCATCACCCAGCTGAGGTCCGGCCTCGGATCATTGTAAGCCTGTATGGATGTAATGGGCTGCCCCGGCGTCGCAGATGTGTCGCCGGCGGGCGCCGCGGGCGCCGCCGACTGTTCCATGGCCTGGACATCCGCGTCGTTTATAATGGATGGTTTATCTCCGTAACCCCAGGGCGGCGTCTGCCATTTATCCGCCATGTTCTGGCCCAGCGCGCTGTAAAGCTGGCTGCGCTGTATCTCCTCGTCGCCGCTGTATCCCAGGTCGTAGCACATCAGCTTGCCGAAGGCCAGCGTATCGATGGGAGTCCAGGGCTCGATCTTGAACTTAACGCCGGTCAGGCCCAGTATGCTGTAGTTGACCGAGAGGTCCTGGGGGTTGCGTTTGGATATATAAGCGTTGACGCCGGCCGCGAAGGCGTCCAGCGGCGCGCGCTGCTCAGGTGTGTAGCTGGCATATTCCTTTTCAGCCACGTTATACCAGCCCAGTGTGCGCAGGTAGATATCGCTGGAGACCAGGCTGGACCTTTTCCCGGTCAGTTCTTCGATGCGGCCGGCGCAGATGTGCCGGAACATCTCCATCTGCCACCAGCGGTCCTGCGCCTGGATATAGCCCTGGGCAAAATTCAGGTCGTGCATGCTGCCGGCATAGATGTGCGGTATGCCGTTGCTGTCGCGTATCACCTCGACCTTGTCGTAAAGGCCGTTCACCTTGACGTTCCCGTCCACCTTGGGGAGAGGCGCATTGTTTATGTAGTTGAAGTAGCCGGCGCCGCCTCCCACCAGTATGACGATTACGGCCAGAATGACCAGCGCCGTGATTAAATTCGATTTGCCGCCTTTTTTCTTTTTAGTGGGTTTAGTTTCGCTTGCAGCGGTCGTTTTTTCCTTATCGTTATCAGTCAAGGTGTCCTCCTTCCTCTCATAATTCTACTTTGTGGACGAAGCTTGCAGGTCCGATCCTTTTGCCTGCATGATATTACTCTGAAAACGCGCCTGCCGTCAAAGCGGTGCGAACATGACGGCGGGCGCGTTTTAATGACCGGCTCAGTCGAGCCTTTTCTGTACCTTTTGCCAGGTCTTTGTAATGAGGAAGCTCTCGTCCATGTTGTTCAGCATGGCGAGGAATTTGGACATGGGGGCTGAGAAGGTAAGCTCGTATTTGCCCACATACGGGCGCGCGGAGATATCGAAGGTACCTATGACAGCTTTGGGCTGTGCCGAGTCGCGCTGCAGGAAGGGGTAATGGACGATGGTGGAGCAGCTTGAGCCGAAGGGGGATATCACACCGTCGGGCTCCTCCTGGTCGAAGTTGGCCAGCGTGAAAAGTCCGGCCACCGCGTCGGGCGTGGCAAAGAAGATGACCACCTGCGGCTGATCGCCCGCATCCAGCATATCCCAGCGTTTGAACACGATGTAGCGTCCCGGCGCGACGAAGGGCGGCAGGTGTTTAAACGACCGGTTGGCCAATTCGGGTGACTTTTTATAACGTTCGCCGTCCATCTTGCCCGGTATGCCGCAGGACAGGAAATAGTCGATATCGGACCTCAGCTCCTGTCTGAAACCCAGAAACCTTTTCCCGCCCTCGCAGCCGATCGATTCGGACTGAAAGCTGAGGGACTGGCCCTTTCTCACACCCTGGATGGCAGCGATAACGCATCTATGGGCTGAGCCGGCCTTTACCTGCTCGGCTTTTGATGCATCATCCGCATAGTAAAACGTTATCGGCAGGCCGGCCCCGCCGAAGTATCTCTTCCATTTAGCTATGAAATCGTCCCTGATTGCGATGTCCATTACAGGGCCTCCGCTCTCATGGATTGAGCAGCAGTTTATGGGCGGCGCCGGACTCCACCTGGTCGCGGGTCCAGAACATGGGATGATACTGGACCCTGGCCCACGGCAGTACCATGCTGCCGTACCAGGGATTGCCGGGGTGCCCGCTCTGGCCGGTGGAGTTCATGCCGACGCTTTTTCCCGGGTCGGACATGTCGATAATCATACGCATGGAGGGGATGAGTGTGATGTTGAAATTGCCCTTGCTGGCGGACCAGATCTCATTGTTGACGCACTCGGTGTTGCCGCCCACCGGCACCGGGCCCTGGTTGACCAGAGACTCGATTGGAGCAATACCGCTGGCGCCCAGGGGATTGCTTGCGAAGGTCGCCCTGTGCAGTTTTCCCCACTGCCACTGGCTGCGGTCCTTGCCCATGGCGGCCACTGCGGCAGCGTAGCCCTCCTTGAATGACTGCGTCAGTATCTCGTCGCGCGTCTCCTTCTTATCGGCGGTGGTTGAATTGTCCCACCAGGCGTCGTTGGGCTTCTGCAGCAGCAGGTAGACGGCCCACATCTCCTTATCCTGGCCGTCTGTTTTGGCGGCATCGCCCAGCTGGTCCTGGAACAGGTTGCGCATCAGGCACATCCAGAATTCGTTATAGAGCGCGGCCTGGCCGCTATCCTCGCTGCAGAGGCGGTCCCACTTGAGCAGCCAGTCCCTGGCGTCGCTGACCGCGGGGTCATCGAACTTCAGGCCGGCCAGGTAAGGCAATACCTCGTCGGCGGGCAGGGATTTAACATCACCCTGAATGGCCTGGTACGTGGCGACCGTGTTGGGCGCGAGCTGTTTGATCAGCTCATTGATGCGCTGGCTGCGGTAGCCGTAGACCCATTTGTTGTACCTGCTGCCGAAGTTGGCGTTTACGTTCGGCCCGAGCCTCTGGTCAAGAAACTCATAGTATTGCGGGGGAGCGACCTCCTGGTTGGCCGCAACTATATAGTTGCGCGCCGGATTGTAGGCTCGCGGCATCAAGT
This sequence comes from uncultured Dehalococcoidales bacterium, assembly GCA_964509615.1. Classification (GTDB taxonomy): domain Bacteria; phylum Chloroflexota; class Dehalococcoidia; order GIF9; family UBA5629; genus CAIMUM01. The sequence continues at coordinate 4,087 of CAZDXZ010000047.1, read as the reverse complement.
CGTAGGGTATGTAGCCCTTCCACTCGTAATCACTGGTCCAGCCGGGCGCTGGCAGCTGTCCGGTATAGCCCGCGGGACGCACAGGTAGTCTGCCGGGCATCTGGTAGCCGATGTTGCCCTGCGTATCAGCATAGATCAGGCTCTGCGACGGCACGTCCCAGTATTGCAGCGCGCTGCGGAAATCCTCCCAGTTCCTGGCAGTGTTTAGCCCTATGATGGCCAGCGAGATGCGGCTGGGCTCCAGGGCCGTCCAGTGCAGGGCCAGCGGGTCCTTGTTGTTGAATCCGGCCGTCTGGCCGGTCTTGGCGTCGTACTTGTTATCGTTGGTGATGGGCCCCAGGTGGGTTGCCCTGACCTTGATCGTTATGGGCGGCTTGCCGTCGCCGAAGGAGATGGTTTCATCCCTGACGGTCATATCCCGCCATTTCCCGTCCCACTCGTACTGGAGGGGATTGTCCGGGTTCACCCTGATCATATACTGGTCGTTGACGTCGGGGTAGACGTTGGTTATGCCCCACGCGATATCGTTATTATGGCCGGAGACGACCGCCGGGTTGGCAGCGAAGGTGAAGCCCGAGGCGTCGAAGGGACGACCCGTGCCGTCATCCGGGCAGTGCAGGGCCACCTCATACCAGATGGAGGGCTGCGCGATGCCCAGGTGCGGGTCGTTGGCCAGCAGCGCCTTGCCGCCGGCGGTCATGTTGCCGGAAGCGACCCAGCTGTTGCTGCCCGTTCCCTCCAGGCCGCCGATTATCTGGGTAAGGTCGGGGACCAGCACATCGTAGACTTTACCCGGTGCGGTGGGCAGTGAGTTGATATCGACCGAGGCGGACTTCACCCCCGCAGATTTCTCGATGGCCTCGATATCATCGATAGTTAAGATGGTTGGTTTGTAACCGAGAGGCCAGGCCGGCACCATCCACTGCTCTGCCATGGCGGGGTCCATCACACTGTATAGCCTGCTGCGCGTTATCTCGGGATCGCGGCTGAGCCCCAGGTCCCAGGCCATCAGCTTGGCGAAGGACATGGTATCCAGCGGGCTCCAGGGGTCGACCTTGAACTTCACTCCGGTCAGCCCCAGTATGGAGTAGTTAACGGACAGCTGCGACGGGCTCTTGCCGGCGAGATAGGCGTTGACGCCCTCGCTGAAGGCGTCCAGCGGCGCGCGCTGCTCCGGAGTCCAGGAATCGTACTCCTTCTGGCAGACGCCGTAGAGACCGAGCGAGCGGAGATATATATCGGTATTGACCAGGGCGGCCTTTTTGCCGGTCAGCTCCTCGATGCGGCCTCCGCAGGTCTTGCGGAAGAACTCCATCTGCCACCAGCGGTCCTGCGCCTGGGTGTAGCCCTGCGCGAAGTACAGGTCGTGCATGTTTTTAGCATAGATATGGGGCACGCCGCTGCCGTCGCGGATTACCTCCACGCTGTCGCTCAGGCCTTTGACCTGAAGCTGGCCATCGATTTTAGGCTGCGGGCTATTGATAATGGATTGATAATAGATAAAGCCGCCCCCGAACAGCAGCACGATCAGGGCCAGGATGATGAACAGAACGATCTTGCCGGTTTTGCCGGCTCCGCCTTTTTTCTTCACTTCAGCCTCCTAATTTTTTATTGAATTGTCGAAGCCAGTGGTGTGGAAATTACGTATAGAACCTGGCCACCTTTTGGAACGGCTCGCGGCTGCTGCGGAAGCGGTTGGCCGGGTTTTTATCGTCCTCGTAGCCGATGGGTATGCCCATCACCATCAGTTTGGAGGGAGGCAGGCCCAGCGCGCTGCGCAGCACGTCCGGGTAGAGCACGGGCATGAGGGCCGGAATGGTGCCCAGCCCGTGCACCGTGGCCAGCAGCATGATGTTCTGCGCAATCAGTCCGCAGTCGAAAATGTTCCAGATGTTTGTGCCGTTGTCCGCGTGGTGGAACTCGCTGTCGATCATGATATAGATGCAGCTGGGAGCGCCCCACAGCTTGAAGCCGAACATCTGCCATTCCATACGTTTCTGCTTGTCCTCGCGCGCCACGCGCAGCTCCTCCAGGACACCGGACATGACTGCCGACCGCCGCGATTTCCAGGGCTCCGGGTATTGCAGCGATATGGGAACGTCCAGGTTGGGCAGCTTGGTGGAATTGTCCAGGAAGCCCTGTTTGATCTCATCCAGCTTCCTGCCGCTGACGATGGCGAATTCCCAGGGCTGGCTATTGGAGGCGGAGGGGGAGCGCAGTGCCCCTTCGACAATCTTCTTTAAAATATCCTGAGGAACGGGGTCGGGTTTAAAAGCCCGCACGGAGTGTCTTTTGTTAATGGTCTCCAGTACATCCATAGCTGCAGCCTCCTGAGTTTTATCGCGGGAAGGGACAATACATGATAGCGCTAACCGGGCAGCCGGCACAATAACGGTTGAGAAGTAATTCATGCTGCGCGGCCGGATTGTACTAAAATAATGTATTGTGCCGGAAACAAATCGCCCCACTGCCGAGGTCGTTTCCAACGATCCTACCGGTATAGCGCGCATCTTCCGGGCGCTGCGCTACCGCAACTACCGCCTGTTTTTTATCGGTCAGGGCATATCGCTGATCGGCACCTGGATGCAGCAGGTGGCCATGAGCTGGTTGGTTTACAGCCTGACCAATTCCGCCTGGCTGCTGGGCGTGGTGGCCTTTTCGGGCCTGATCAGCAACTCCCTGGTGACGCCCTTTGCGGGGGTGCTGGTCGACCGTCTAAACCGTCATCGTATACTGGTCATAACGCAGGTGCTGGCCATGCTGCAGGCTCTCACGCTGGCCACGGTGGTGCTGACAGGCTCGGCGGCCGTCTGGAATTTGATTTTACTGAGCATAGCGCTGGGGCTGATCAATGGCTTCGATATGCCCACCCGCCAGTCCTTCGTGCTGGATATGGTTCCCAACCGCGAGGACCTGGGCAACGCCATTGCGCTCAACTCTTCACTCTTCAACAGCGCCAGGCTGATCGGGCCTTCCGTGGCCGGTGTGCTGGTTGCCCTGGTTGGGGAAGGGCTGTGCTTCCTGATAAACGGTATCAGCTTCATCGCGGTCATCGCCTGCCTGCTGGCCATGCGGATAGCGCCCACTGCGGCCAGGGGCGGACAGGAGAATTTCCTGGGAGGCCTGAAGGAGGGCGCGGGCTACGCTTTCGGATTCCCGCCCATTAAATACATCATAATACTGCTGGCTTTCTCCGCGCTGGTGGCTATGCCCTACCCCGTGCTGATGCCCGTTTTTGCTAAAGAGATACTGCAGGGAGGGGCCGATGCGCTGGGTTTCCTCATGGCGGGCGCCGGCGTGGGCGCCCTGGCGGGGGCCATCTACCTGGCCTCGCGCAAGAACGTGTTCGGGCTGGATAAGATCATAGTTGTGTCGTCCTGCAGCTTCGGCGTCGGACTGATATGTTTTTCCTTTTCACGCATCATGATACTTTCCATGCTGTTCATGGCTGTGACCGGCTTCGGCATGGTGGTGCAGCTGGCGGCCAGCAACACCATACTCCAGACTATTGCCGATGATGATAAACGCGGACGCGTCATGAGCTTCTTCGTTATGTCGTTCATGGGGCTGGCGCCCTTCGGCAGCCTGCTCTTCGGAGGGATGGCCGATGTGATAGGCGCGCCTTACACCCTTCTTATCGGCGGTGTCCTGATACTTGCGGCGGGAGTGATATTCGCGCGTAAATTCTCGTCGGTCAAGGGTATGGTGCACCGGGCTTACGTCAAAAGAGGATTGATGCCGGATTAACCATCAAAAAACAAATAACCATAGGCAGCTTTTAAAAGCTGCCTATGGTTAGCCAATGTCAGCTTATACGATACTTAGGCTTTGCCGATGCGGAACATCTTGGTGCCGCATTTGGCGCAGACGCCCTGGGTTGCCGGTTTGCCATTCTTCATCTTAATGGCTTTGGCGTTCTTCATTTCCCTCTTGGCTCTGCATTTCATGCAATAAGCGTCCATCAATGTACCTCCTATGTATTTGAACTTAGCATAGAGGATTGTTTGAAGCTTGTCAAGTGGGGAAACACTCTAGTTACTGTCTCTGATTTGTCGGTTTTGAGTAAGAGTGACCTTGCAAAACATTA
>CAZDXZ010000046.1:0-12559 GCA_964509615.1 uncultured Dehalococcoidales bacterium | reverse complement strand
GAACAGGAGGAAAAGGGGGCGCCGGCGGTGCCGGCGGTGGCGGGGGAATAGCCGGAGCAGGCAGCGCTGGAGGGGGCAGTGAGCCCGCGATTTGCTCCACAGTCACGTTCTGCTCTACAACCACATTGACCGTAACGTTGTCGTCAGCCTGTGCCGGTGTAGCCCAACAGACATAAGCAGAGCCTGCAATCAGCGCTGCTGCCAGGACAGGGATCGTAAATTTTAAATTCATGGTTACCTCCTTAGACATTTCAATTTTAAGCTTGAATTAATATGCCCGGATCGTCATCGATCACGCTGACTATTAAGTTTTTTCTGTTCACATCACTTCCTGATTGTTATTTTTTAACGCTGTGACATTTATTGTTAATTCAAATATACCGGTGCAAAAGGGCAATTGCTTGACTGCTGGTTAACAGTTGGATGACAAAGCGCTGACAGTTTTGCAGTACGGTTAAAGGGATATACGGATATCAGGAATGGCCTGCTATTAAGCAGTGTATGCGGGTGAGGATGTGGGGGGCTGAACTAGAATTTTATTTGAACAGAGCCGCCCATACGATGGCGTCCAGTACGGCCGTATGAAAGGCAAAATAGCCGCTGCCCACTATGGCTAACCACCAGGCTATGTCCAGCCTATCCCCCTTCAGGCTGAGCAGCGCCAGGAAAAGTGCGATGGATGCGATCCCCACTATTGCCAGCACCGTGCGCACTGCGATCCATATGACGGTAGTGGGATTGGATACATACATGTTGGTCAGGGGCATCCAGAATGCGGATGGTACGAGCATGAGAAGGAAAATGGTGTAAAACAGGCTGAACCCGAACCGGCCGCCTATAACCACTTCATCGGGCACAAGGCGGAAAAGGATGAAATAAATGAATGCGAAATAACCCAACGCGGATAAAATCATGGAGACGCCGTAGATGGGCCTCACACCCGTAGGGACACCTCCCCACAGTGCATCGGCGCCTCCTCCCTGCCCGCTGAGGCCGAAGATATAGCTTCCGATGACGGCAGCCCCGCCCAGGATATTGATTACCAGAAGAATGATTTGTTGAGCACCCATCCTCTTACTCCCCTGCTTAAATTTATGACGCCTTCCTGATGGCGCCCAGCAGTACACCCGGACCTCCATGTACGCCGAGGCTGGCCCCGAGCTGGGCAATGGAGATGCTCCCTTCGGGCATGTATTCGCTGAGCCTGTTTTTCAGTTCCAGTGCCTGATCCTTTATTGCGCTGTGTACAATGGTCAGCTCGCTGACAGGCAGGTTGCTTTTTACGAAGTTGTATATGCGGTCCATACCTCTGGCAATTGAGCGCACCAGCCCCGCGCGCACGATCTCGCCGTCATGGAATGTGAGCAACGGTATAACATGCAGGAAATCCGATGCTGTCGCTATGGTCTTATTCACCCTTCCGCTGCGCACCAGATATTTCATGGTGCTGAACATGCCGAACATGTTGACCTGGCGGATGGCGTTGTTTGCCTCCCGGACCACCTCCGTCATGCTGGCGTCTTTCCTTGCCAGCCTGGCGGCAGCGGTAACCACCAGACCCAATCCGGCTGAATTAAACCGTGAGTCTATTACTTCTACGGGACAATCCTCGACCAGCTCACATGCCAGCACTGCCGAATTGTAGGTGCCGCTTATCCTGGATGAGATGTGTATCGATACGATGCCATCGGCCTTCCTGCTGTATTCTTTATAGACAGTGGCAAAGTCGTTGGGATTGGGTTGAGATGTGGAAGGATGGACGGGTGAAGTCGTCAGCAGAGAGTAGAATTCATCGCCTTTTAAATCCCTCCCGTCGCGGTAAGTTTTATCGCCGAAATGCACGTAGATGGGAACGATGCCGATATTAAGCTCTGCAGCCAGCTCAGGTGGAATATCGGAAGTGCTGTCCGTTATCACCTGTACCGTCATAAATCTCCTTCACCCGCTTCAGCGAAGCTTCTGCGTATGCTGCTTATTTATCATCCCCCGGATAAAGATAATATTAGCAGTTAACATCACTCCGTCAAAACGAGTTTTTTAATGACTTTTAATCAGGTAAATAAGCGGGTTGTTTAATGTAATATGAAAGTCGATGCAAATCTGGGTGGTGTGCAGTCAATCATGCTTTGACAGGCAGGTTATAATAATACGAAATTTCATATTTCGCCGGAGGTAGTCGAATGATGCAGTTAATGAAACGTTTTGGTATAGGATTACTTGCCATTTTGATTCTGACCGGGATGATGCTTTCTGTGTTTGCTGCTTGCGAAAAAGCCCCTGCCGCAAAGGCTCCCGTGGAGATATCCATGGGCGCGCAGTCGGAACCGTCACAGTGGACGGTAAAGGCCAATCAGGAAATCATGAAACAGTTTGATTTTTCCGATCAGGAAGAATTTGCCGATGCACAGCGGGGTTTCATTGCCACTGTGCCGGATCTTGTCATCAAGAACGCGCAGGGTGGAATAGCATGGTCCATGCCTGACTTCGATTTCGAGAAACAAACCGAGGTACCTGTGACCGTTAACCCCCTGCTCTGGCGACATTCTCAACTGAATTTGAACAACGGTCTTTATAAGGTTACGGACCGTATCTACCAGGTAAGAGGATTTGATATCACCAATATGACCATCGTCGAAGGCGACAGCCGGATTATTCTTATCGATGTGGGTATGAGCGCGGAAACTGCCAAAGCCATGCTGGACCTGTACTACCAGCAGCGTGGAATAAAACCTGTTGCGGCCATTATCTATACGCACAGCCACATTGATCATTTTGCCGGGATCAAAGGCATTATTTCGGATGAAGACGCAAAATCCGGGCGGGTTCAGGTTATTGCCCCTGAGGGTTTCCTTGATTATGCTATCAGTGAGAATATACTGGCCGGCAATGCCATGAGCCGCCGCGCGCAGTACCAGTTCGGTATCTATCTGCCAAGGAATGCCGGAGGGCTGGTGGACAGTGGAGGCAGCAAAGCCTTACCCGTCGGCACCATGGCGCTGATCGGGCCCAATAAAGAAATCAAGACGACGGGCGAGAAGATGGTCATTGATGGCGTGGAAATGGAATTCCAGATAGTCTCAGGCACCGAGGCGCCGGCCGAGATGACCATATATTTTCCCCAGCTTAGGGCGCTCGACACAGCTGAGATCGCCAGCCAGACCAACCACAACCTGCTTACCCCTCGCGGCGCGGAAGTGCGGGATGGCAATGCGTGGTCCAAGGCGATTAATGAGATGATCGAGCTTTACGGGGATAAGGCCGATGTGATTTTTGCCTCACAGCAGTGGCCGGTCTGGGGCAATGACAAGATAGTCACCTATCTCAAACAGCAACGTGACCTGTATAAATTTACACATGATCAGACGCTCAGGCTGCTGAACCAGGGCTATACACCCAATGAGATAGCCGGGATGATCAAATTGCCGGCCAGCCTGGCTAAAGGATGGGATGTTCGCGACTACTATGGTACATTGAGTTTCAATGTAAGGGCCGTTTACCAGAAATATCTCGGTTTCTACGACGGCAACCCGGCAAATCTTAATCCTTTACCGCCGGTTGAGGCCGGCAGGAAATATATCGAATATATGGGCGGTCCCCAGGCTGTTATCGACAGGGCAAAAGCAGACTATGCCGGCGGCGATTATCGCTGGGTGGTGCAGGTGATGAACCAGGTCGTCTTCGCTTACCCCGACAATCAGGAAGCGCGTAATCTGGAGGCTGATGCGATGGAGCAACTGGCTTATCAGTCTGAATCCACCGTATGGCGCAACTGCTACCTGGTGGGCGCTTCAGAGCTGCGCACGGGCATGAGTAAAAGTTTAGGCGCGGGCAGCGTCAGCCCCGATATGGTGAGAGGTATAACCCTGCCCCAGTATTTCGACCTGATGGGCAGCCGCCTTAACGGTCCGAAGGCCGAAGGCAAAAAGATTGTGATCAACTGGAATTTCACCGATACCGGCGATAAGTATGTCCTTAACCTTGAAAACTCGGCGCTGACCTGCACATCGGGCAGACTATCTAAGACGGCCGATGCCACGATTAATCTTTCGCGCGCCACTTTGATCTCGGTGCTGGCGGGTGAAACTACATTCGTCAAGGAAATAATGGCTAAAAATGTGACCATCGATGGCAATATGATTGCTCTGATGGACCTTATGGGGATGATGGATAGCTTCGATCCCATGTTTAATATAATAACGCCATAATAAGGAGCAGGACGGCCAACTTGAATAATTATAAAGGCCGGCGATTTATGCCATGAATTCAAATCGTGCACCACGGCTATCAGTTCACAGCCTGCTAAAAAGCGCGCGCTTTGAAGTCATTCCCATGAAAGGTGTGGTCGAAGAGGCGGCATTGCTGCCTGCCCGCTCGGTTGTCACGGTCACAGCCTCTCCCCGCAAAGGCCTCGACGCTACCTTCGCACTATCCGAGGAACTGGCCGGACAGGGATTTAACGTGGTTCCCCACATTACAGCGCGGCAGGTGCGCGATAAGCCTCATCTGCGCGAGATCGTAGACAGGATGTCCAGAGGTGGTTTCGATGATGTCTTCGTTATCGGCGGCGATATTGTCGACCCGTTGGGCATCTATGATTCATCCGGCGCGCTTATAGCGGATATGGTTGACATGGGCAACCGCCCGCGACGCATAGGCGTGGCAGCTTACCCGGAAGGGCATCCGCTGATTAAACGTGACGTCCTGATGCAGGCGCTCAAGACCAAGCAGCCCATGGTCAACTACATGGTCACGCAGATTTGTTTCGATCCCCGGGTCATCGGGGACTGGCTGGCGGAGGTCAGGGCAAACGGTATTGCACTGCCCGTGTTTATCGGCATTCCCGGCATTTTGAAGCGCTCCAAGCTGCTGGAGATATCGCTCAGGGTCGGTGTGGGTGATTCCACACGTTTTCTAAAGAATCATCTGGGCATGATCGCCCGGCTGTTGCAGCATGATATGTACAATCCAGATAACCTGATAAGAAAAATCAAAGGATTATCCGGCGCTGCGGCTGTGGCAGGATTCCATATATACACCTTCAACCAGTGCCTCTCCACAAGGCAGTGGCGGCAGAAGGCTTTACAGCGCTTCAGGACCTGATGGTTATTGACGTGTCCAAGGAGTTGCTTTCCTCATAGCCGGAATGAATTCGATGTCAGACCTCTCCTTGGCATGTGATTTTCCTGCCTGGCCCGAAGTTTGATCAGATGCTTTTATAATCCGTCCCGATGCTCACATCACCATCGCCGAACAGCTTGCATTGATTGCGTCCATGCCCCTTGGAGTAATACATGGCGGCATCGGATTTTTTAACCAGTGTCTGCAGGTCCATCCCGTCTTCGGGGAAGATGGCTATGCCGATGCTGGTGGATAAATCCACGCTGCGGCCATCGATTGTCAGAGGCTCTGTAAAAGAGTCCAGTATCTTTTGAGCTATAGCAACGGCATCTTTCAGCTGGTTCGTCTCCTGTATTAGCAGTACAAATTCGTCACCGCCAACCCGGGCTATCGTGTCACTGGCGCGCATTATACTGGCAAGCCGTGAACTCACAATTTTAAGCACCTGGTCGCCGGCTGCGTGGCCAAGCGTATCATTAATAGTCTTATATTTATCCAGGTCCAGCGACATCACCGCAAGCTTCTCTTTATTGCGCTGGGCCAGGGCTGCCGCCATGGCGAAGCGGTCATCCAGCAATGCCCTGTTCGGCAATCCCGTGAGGTAGTCGTGGGTTGCCATCTCAGTAAGCTTCTGCTCCATCTGCTTGCGTTCCATGATGTTGCGGGACACTCCCTGCAACCCTGTCAGTACCCCCTTTTCATCCCTGATGGCGGTTATTGAGTTCTCAAACCACAGAGTAGACCCGTCTTTGTGATAGTATTCTGATTCGATGATGACAACCCGGTTGGCCTCGGCCTGCCCCGACTGTTCGTACTCAAGCTCCTGTATAAGCATTTCCTGTGCTCTGGCCAGGGATTCCGGCGTCAGCTGCTGGGTTACGTCCTGCTGCAACCTTTCTTCCGGTGTGAATCCCAGGGCTTTTTCGATTGACGGGCTCACATAAGTCGTATGTAAATTCAAATCCATTGTCCAGAGGATATCATGTGTATTGTCCGCAAGGAAACGGAATTTCATCTCGCTCTGCCGCAGCGCTTCGGCATGCTGTATAGGCTCGGTGATATCGATAAAGCTTTCCAGATAACAGAGCCGACTTTTGATATAAAGTGGCGATACGGTTTTTAAAACATTTCTTTGTTTTCCATCCGCACAAATGATTTTGGAATCATAGTTCTTCAAGGTTTGACCGAGATCTTTAACCGGGCACCTGCCTTCTTCGCCGGGACAGATAAAAGAGCGGCAGACCTTTCCGGCTACAGCTTCCCTGGCCCATCCGATCATATCTGCAGCGGTCTGATTTATTTCAAGTACCGTCAATGTTTCACTGTCGATGAGCAGGATGCCTGTCCCGACTATATTAAATATTGCTGCGAGCGCATCCCCGCTGTCCATCAGCTTTCTAACAGACGGTCCGGGCATTCCCTTTTTCCTGCCGGTTGCCATTTGTTCTCCGTTAACGAGTATATTAACATACGTTTCACTTGACGGAATATAATTATATCAATCTTAACATGGATGCCCGTTGATTATATCGTTTGCGCCAAGAAAATTGTAAGAGGGAGGCTGTAATGAAATGGCAACAACTGATGATAGATATTTATAAACGCACAACCGCGGAAATTGAACAGGTACTGGACGGTCTGAATATAGAAGACCTGCATAAACGGCCGGCTCCCGGCGCTAATCCCATCGGCTGGTTATGCTGGCATGCAACGCGAAGCATGGACAGGACAGTCGGCGACGTGATACTGGGAGAGCAACTCTGGATTAAAGACGGATGGCATGAGAAATTCAACCTGCCGCCCGATCCTCAAAACACCGGTTACGGCCATACCGATTCGGAAGTGGATGCCCTGAGAATCCCCGACGTAAAGACGCTGCTGGCTTACCACCTCGCAGTAATGGAGGTAACCTTGAAATATCTGGAAGGTCTCACAGAGGAGGAACTGTCCAGAGAATATCCGTTCTCGGTAGTGCCCGGCATGAAGCGGCCTGTCTATTTGCGCATCATTGCCAATATACAGGATGTCCAGCACGTGGGGCAGGCCGGTTATGTCCGAGGATTAATAAAAGGCCAGCGCTGGTACGGCAAATGAGTCTCAATTCTCCATTCCGGAGCTCGCTGCAGAAATCAAAATATCATTGGTAACAAATCCGATAGCGAGGATACTGAGATGAAAATAGAGTATCAGAAATTCATCAGGAGAGAGGACCTGAGAGCAAACCCCGATAGCATTTATCTTTTCGGGGATAATACACTTCATATAGGCTACGGGGGACAGGCGGGTGAAATGCGAGGTGAACCGAATGCCGTCGGCATCCCTACACTCAAAGAGCCCGGTATTTTCTTCTCAGACGACGAATACGATATTAACAGGCGGATAATTGATGAGGCGTTCAGGCAGATACCTCCGGGTAAAACAGTGGTAATACCGTCCGATGGGCTGGGCACCGGCATAGCCAGGCTGGACAGGGTTGCCCCCAGGACCTTTAAATACCTGGTCGACAGGATAAAGGCTCTGGAAAAAGACTGAAGGGAGCCAGCCCCTGTTTATCAGGATAACTAATGAATAAATACAGGTTTACACTTGCATACAGTGCGGTTATTACTATTCTGACCGTAATCGTATTCCTGCTTTCCTGCACTTCCGCCGCCATTCCGGCGCCGCCTTCACCGCCAATCACTCCACCGGCTGTCATTGTCGTGGAACCGCCTGCTCAACAGGCGGCGTTTACGATCGTAGCGCTGCCGGACACGCAGAAATACTCTAAATCCTATCCTGCAACATTTATGGCACAGACGCGGTGGATAAAGGACAACACCGCAGCGAAGAACATCGTTTTCACAGTTCTCCTGGGCGATATCACAGATTCACAGCATAAGAAGACGGAACCTGTAAAGCAGGAGTGGGCCAACGCAAAAAACGCTATGAACCTGCTCGAGGGACTGAGATATGCGGCGCTGCCGGGCAACCATGATAATTTAATTGGCGGCAGGATAGACAACACGTTTTTTAATGCGGCTTTTCCGTATACGGATTTCGAAAACTATTCCTGGTACGGCGGCCATTATCCACAGAACGGAAACCAGAATAGCTACTCGCTGGTGGACGTCTCCGGCCAGAATCTGCTCATTATGAGCATCGGGTATTTCGGAAATACTACCGAGCCCATGGACGAAATGATGCAGCTGTTTAACTGGGCAAACGCGGTCATCGCGAAGTATCCCGACCGGAATGTAATCGTGGCGACGCACTCGGTGCTTAACTCAAAGGGCGGGTTTACAAACGGTGGGCAGATGCTCTGGGATTATGTGATCAAACGGCATGCCAACATATTTCTGGTGCTGGCCGGCCATGATTGCCCCGAATCAACGGTAACCAAGGCAGGCGAGGCCGGCAATATCGTCAATATCCTGATGTGCGATTATCAGTGCGATGAAAAAGGTGGAAACGGTTATCTCAGGCTGATGGAGTTCATTCCATCGCAAGAAATAATTCATGTGGAGACATTCTCGCCCCTGACGGGTAAACTGCGTGCAGGCAGCCCCCGCTTCAATATCCCGTACTCGTTCAAATGACAGGACATTGCCGGGTCCGTTGGTTCAAGCTCCAATGCTTATTTTGTGTTTCTAATACAAGTGCTAAAATGAGGAGTTATTTGGGTTGTCCTTCCCATGAATAATACCGACTTTCTTTCAATTTTTCTTATAGCCATAGGGCTGTCTGCCGACTGCTTCGCCGTGGCCCTCAGCGCCAGCATCACGGCTAAAAACCCCAACAGGCTGCAGGTCCTGCGCATGGCGGCGATGTTCGGGCTTTTTCAGGCGCTTATGCCCGTTCTGGGCTGGCTGGCCGGCCAGACCGTGGTAAAGTTCATTGCCAGCTATGACCATTTCGTGGCATTTGCATTGCTTGCGATTGTGGGCGGCCGGATGATCTGGGAGTCCTTCCATCATAAATCGGAACATGAAAGGCCAACCGATGTTACCAAAGGCTGGATGTTGCTCACGCTGGCGGTAGCTACCAGCATTGATGCGCTGGCCGTGGGGCTGTCACTGGCTTTTATCGAGGTTAATATCGCCCTGGCCAGCATCGTCATAGGCGTCGTCGCCTTTATAGTGACGATTATCGGTTTCCTTCTGGGTAAGAAAGCCGGAGATGTGATCGGCAGATGGGCTGAGACTATCGGTGGCATCGTCCTCATCGGCATCGGCCTGAGGATACTGATAGCCCATCTCCTGGGTTATGCCTGAGTTTGCGGGTTTCAACGTCTTATTTCTTGGCGATAGTCCCCCCCGCCCTCTTTATGGCTTCTTTTTCAAAAGATTCCTGGAAGCCGGGAGAGTAGTTCATGTAGCTGGGGACCGGGTATCTTAAGCCTGCTTTGTGAGTCGCTTCCAATCCTTCGGCCAGTATTCCCAGCTTGTTTACCGGGCAGGAAAACATGACCTCGGAGTCCTGAGCTCCGCCCCAGACACGGTCGCCGTTGCCCAGCAGCACCAGCTGCGGCTTGCCTGTTATCAGGGCCTTGGCGATGCCTTCATGGCAGGAACCCACTCTGCCCGCCGCGGAGAACTCCAGCGCGCCTCCTTCGAAGTATAAATATCCCTGTATCAACCGCATCGCCTGGGCAGGAAGACAGTAAATAAGGACCAGCTCCGGGATCACCCTGGTCCGCGTTAAAGGAGAGATGACAAGGCCTTCAAAACGGTTTTCCAGGCGGTACATGTATTTTCCCAGTTTTCTGGCAGTTTCAACGTCTGCAGCGTAAAGACCTACACTGAACTGGTCGGTCCAGCCGGCATAGTCCTCATCCATCTCATCCCAGCCGTATATGACACGGGCAGCCTTGCAGTTGATATCTTCCCTGGTAATGGCCACCGTCCAGCCATAGGAACGGGCGATTTTAAAGTTCTGGCACACGAAGCTCTGTAGATTCTGCTTTCTGAGAGGCCTTCTGTATTCAGGCCTGATCTCGTCTTCAGACTGAATTGTTTTCACGGCCAGAGGGAAGGTGGATGGACGGATATACTGCTCAATTTTTCTGCCGATTTCATGGTAGGTGCTCAAACTGTCAGACATTGAAGTTGGCCCTCCTGTGCCTCCTGTTATCGCCACCTATTTTACGGTGACCGTCTCGGGAAGCCGGCGCGTTAAGATATCCGCCGCTTCATCCACCATCTCCTCCAGGACCTGCCTGGCCGGTTTAATTTCACTGATCAGGCCTGACACCTGCCCGGCCAGTCCGCCTACGTAATCGTCCTTACCGCCCTCTACAAAGCTGCCCAGCAGGGCGGAGGATATCATTGCTTGAATTGGGAAAGGAAGCGGTTCCAGTCCGGAACCGTCCCATAGATCGTGATACCTGTTGTAGCTCGCCCGCAGCGTCTTGCCCGTGTATGCTTTGCTCACGCGTGTATCTTCGTCGGTGGAGTCGAGGATGTGTTTTTTGTTAATTGCGTGGGCTCCTCCCTCGATCGTGGCCAGGAAACGGGTTCCAACCCATACTCCGACACATCCCATGGCCAGCACCGAAGCTAATCCGCGTCCATCGCCGATCCCGCCGGCAGCGATGACGGGCACCGGTGCAGCCGCATCAATGGCCTGGGGCAGCAGCGCTAATGTACCGATGCGCCCCGTATGTCCGCCTCCTTCATGCCCCTGGGCGACCAGAAGGTCTATGCCTGATTGGGCCATGCGGCGGGCATTCTTGGCGTTTCCGGTGATAGCAAGTACTTTCATTCCCGCAGCGTGAGCCTGTGCTACCATGAAGCCCGGATTGCCCAAACCGGCGCAGAATAGCGGGACCTTTTCTTCGATGCATACCTGGATGGCCTCCTTGGGGCGCAGGGTCGTGGTATCCAGTTTCACCACAATCTCCACATCGGGGACCTGAAGCTCGTCTTTCACCTTTTTGACCCAGTCCTGGTAAGGCTGGGGAAGCGATTTCAAAATCTGGCTGATCGGCATCTCTCTGGGGCCCTGCTGCAATAGATCGCCGCCGATATCCAGCTTCTGAGGCAGCAGCAGGTCAACACCATATGGTTTACCGGTCTTCGATTTGATCTCCCGTATGGCCGTTCTGAGCTCTTCAACCGTATAGCCGCTTCCTCCCAGGACCCCCAGCCCTCCCGCTTCCGAGACTGCCACCACCAGCGCAGGCGGCGCTCCCGTCGATTCTCCCATCAGCGTGGGGCCCATCCCTGCTGAAAGAATAGGGTATTCGATTCCCAGCATGTCGCAAAGCTTGGTACGCAGCACTCTTTTTCCCATTACGTTCCCTCTTATCAACTCCAATTATTTAATTCGCAGCCGGTTCAGAATAACTGCCGGCAGTGCACGACCTGGCCATAGATTGCGGGCCGTACAGTTAAGTCTATTACTGAGCAAACTCTTTTTTCGATATCGCGGTGAGTACCAGGGCGATAATACCTATAACGGGCGAGGTAATGAGCGTGGTAATGGAGCCGGCCAGGGCCAGGCCCCAGACCCTCCGCATTAGTGCGCAAATGCCCCCGGCAATATCGATCAAACCCAGTATGATCAGTGGAATTGAGACCAATGGTATCAGCGTGTTCAGCCACATCGGCAACTGGGTGACGAAACCCACCATTGCCCCGCCGATCATGAAGCCGAAACCCAGGATTAATCCTGCCGCGCCCGCGATAATATCCAGTATACCGGCAGTAACAGGTTTCCAGGTCTTTTTCATTTTATTCCTCCTCCTACGGATTTAAATCTGAGACGCTCATCGGCGGTAGCCCTGACAGGTTCGGATACAGTCCGGGCACATTCCAGTCGCGTTTGATAACCTTTCCCGCTTTGGCGCCGGTGAGCTTGCCGTTGTCGACTGCCAGCACACCGTTTACGATGACATAGGGTATGCCGTAAGAAGCCTGCCCGGGCTCGGTATAGGTGGATTTATCTATTACAGTTGCCGGGTTGAAAAGCACCAGATCTGCATCACAGCCCGCCTGGACCCTGCCTTTTTTATCCAACCCCAGCCAGTAAGCGGCCATGCCTGAAGTCCTGGCCAGCGCCGTGCGCAGGTCGCAGACACCCTGCTGCCTGACCCAGTAACCCAGGAAGTGCGCGAAGGCGCCGGCGTCCTTGGGATGCCCGGCATATTTGCCTGTAGCCTTATCCACCGTCATTGTGCAGTCGTTCTCTATCATCAGGTAGGGGTTGCTCATCCAGAACTTCTGCTTGGCCTCCTTGTACAGGTGCCCGACCAGCATGGGGTCGGGTATTTCCTTGTTTTTCACCTTCTTCCTGACGTACAGGAACTGATCAATGCTGGAGAAGCGTTCACCGGCCTTCATGTACACCTTGCCGTCGATCATAACTGTGGAGGGCACCTCCAGGTCAGAAACCTTCGACTCCATTAATTGCATTAACATCTCGGGCGGATAGTCGAAAATGGCAGCGCCCAGCTCGGTCA
>CAZDXZ010000045.1:0-12801 GCA_964509615.1 uncultured Dehalococcoidales bacterium | reverse complement strand
CTGCCCGATTGTTTATAGGCCATCCCTCGCATGCGCCGTTCGGAGAGAAATTGCAAAGCCTTACGTTTTTTAAGCTCTTGAAAGGCAGCGGAAATAGTGCTTCCTAATTTAACATTGATATTTCTTGGATCCGGAACCCGCATCATCTTAACATCAATCACCTCTGTCTTGAGGTTTCCTTCGACACCGACCGGTCGACCGAATTGAAACTTGGATAGGACAACCCAACTAGAATTCAATATGCCGCCTAAAACATCCGCACTAATATCCAGTGGGAATATATCAAACAAGTTATGATTACAAATAAGGGTATCGTCATTTGAAGGAATTGAATGCTTGTATTGTTGCGCCATTGGCCAAAAAAGCTGGCCACGCTTATGGCCAGTTAAGTCATACCATGCTCTCTTTTGGGATGCACGCGAAGCGCATGTTGAACCTGTATCAAGTTTCTGACTCTCACCCCATTTAATATAATTTTGTAGATACCTGTTCTTTGTGAAATCCATCGATTGATCAGCCAGCAGTATGTATCGACTGCAATCATCGTGTGTTATTGTGAATCCCTCGATTTCCATCAGGCTGTGGACCTCTGGTTCAAGGAATTCAGCTTCGATGGCCTTGATTTCATCGTGATTTTTACCGCAGGCTACCAGTTTTACTCTCCCGGAAGCGAAGTCGTTACGAGAATAGCCGGTCTGCTGCTTGAAACTATGTTCATCCTGATATTTAGCGAGGTATTGCTGAGTTACATCGTGCACGAAGAAGAAGTCGTCACAACCTGTAGTTACACCACGCTTAATATCAGCAATATTGCCCAGGTTGGTCCATTTATCACCCGTCTTATCCTGCAGATCGAACCAGAGATCAGGCGCGCGTAGATAGATACCCCACTTGCCGCCATAGTACGAACTGCTATTGGTTTCCCTTTCTTCGTCGTCTTCATCATCCATTTTGCTCATAATGGAACCAAGCTCGACACCCTTTTGCCGGAGTTCACCCTGGCTTACTGTGCGAACACGATACCGTTCGTTCGATACATTGTGTTTCAGCGCGAGTATCTCGTCTCTGAAGCGATCGGCGGCGGCAACAGCGCCGGCTGTTGTGCCGTCACTGGCGAGAATCTCGGTTAACGGGCGGCGAAACTGAACGAATCGGACTATGTTATTCGTACGTTTCTCCTCATCGGTTTGTTTGCGTAGTATCGTTACTGTCGTAGTTACCCGCGCGCCGATAAACCATGGCTCATCCAGGCTTTCGAGTATTGCCACAATCTCGAAATTGTTGAGGATGAATTCCTGCAGACGGAAACCGTATTCAACATCCAGCCATTGACTTGAAGTCAGGAAACACAGATAACCATTGTCGCGCAGGAAAGTGGTGGCATGTATCCAGAAATAGCAGTGGATATCACTCCTGCCGGATAATTTGATTCCGCTTTCCTTCGTTGTCAGATACTGATAAAAATCTTTAGTTCCACGCTCAGGATGATTTCTATCCTTCTTCTTTGCTTTCGGGATTTCCTCCTGCCGGATATAGGGTGGATTTCCTACAACTGCATCTATTTCAGGTATCGTTACACTGCGATGTTGATGTTTTCCCAGTCCGGATGTATCAATTCTGCCCGGCAACGTAAGAAATGTCTTACCGGAATCAATATTGAAGAAATCATTTCTGGAAATCTGAGGGTAGTTTTCGGTGTCTATCAAATCGCGGGTAGCTAAATTAATGGTGGTCAGGTGTGTGGCAAAATGAGAGATGTCTATACCAAATAAGTCGGTCAGCAATTCACCATGTTTGCGCGAAGGATTCAATTCACGTTTTCTGGCATAGGCGCGTACTAAAAATGTGCCGCCTCCGCAGGCAGGATCCATGATTTTTTCAACGCCATTCGTTATACAGAAACTATTGATCAGGTCGACTACTTCAACTTTTGTATAAAACTGGCCGTATTTGCGGCGCTCTTCCGGAGCTATCAACCTTTCGAATATATTGCCTATGATTTCATAGTCCAGTTTCGAGAAATCAAATAGGTGAATCTGGTTTATCAGCTCACGCCAGTGAATTACCGCCCGATCGGAATAAAATGGAATGCGGTTACCCACAGACATGCGGTCTTCCCCGAATACCGTTTCATAATCGTGAGTGATCTTTTTGGCCTCGCTAAAATACGATTCAAGGTGGAGTCTGAGTTTCTCGCCCGTATCGATATGATCTGGCACCAGGAGTTTGCTCATTGAAGGCGCATAACGTTTTAACAGCGCTTCATGGAAAACGAGTTTATTGACCAGTGCATAGCATGAAAACTGAGATGCCCTTTCCAGATTATCGCGTATTGCTTCTGGATCATGTGAGATTACCCAGCCCTGTTCGTCCCTCATCCATTTGTCCAGATCAAGCCGCAGAGAGGGATTTGTATATCGGTGATCAAGTTCCTCTATTGACAGAAGGATGGGGATATGTAAAAACGATTCAAGTGCTTCGATAAATTTTTCATCAGGCGGCTTAGTTCCTATTACTGACGTGCCAAGTGAGATACGAGCAAATTCATCCAGGAATAAGGGTAACCAGTTTTTAATGGCATGAATTGTCATGGGAGATTCCAGGTGTTCTTCTCTGTGAACACTTGTTACATCCCATGACTTGTATTTCTGCTCCTGCCACGTCGATTTTGCCGTTTCGGTTTCCCAGAGTACGAATTCATTCACGTTCCAGGTGAAAAAGAAAGGTGAGTCGGCCTTTAATGCTTTCGAGCGCGCATCATTTACGACAGCGGTGTTATAAGGGCTTCCTCCGTCGTGTCGATAAGGCAGTTTTACTTCGCCTGTCAGAATTATTCGTCGATCCTTATCCCATAAGGTCAGATCTCTGCGTTTGCGTGAACCCGTGCCTGATTGCTCACACTTTGCACGGTAGAAAGGCAAGCTGGGGATTTTCATCAACGTCTCGTTGATCCAGTTCGATACCTCTGCCGTGAATTCCCATTCATTCATGATTTATACTATACGACTATATTTTAATTTTGGGGGTGCTCAATGTATAGCCCTGGAACAAGTTCATGATAAAGGCATGTTCATCGTTTTGCAAATTAAAATGCATAATTTATCGTGTACTTCAATGTACTATGGGCAATCAGTGTATATGATATGATGTCGGCATTTGAGGTGTATTGACAATCCATAATTAAAGCAATAATCTTACTGTGCAGTTGTGACGCCCCTTAATAACTATATGCCCGATTGGGCGCAGGCTATCGTGAGTTTGTTATAAAGGAGAGACTATGTGGCGAAAAGGATGGCGTGAACAGGCGATATCGCAGATCAACCAACCTTGGGACGTGATTATCATCGGCGGCGGGATCACGGGGGCCGGGGTACTTTTTCAGGCTGCCGCGGCGGGGCTTAAGAGCTTACTGGTGGAGGGTGGCGATTTTTCCTCAGGCACATCGAGCCGGTCCTCGAAGCTTATTCACGGAGGCCTGCGCTATATTTTAAACAAACAGTACAAGGTTACCCAGGAGTCGGTGCGTGAACGGGAATGGCTGCTTAAAGAGGCCCGCAATCTGGTAACCAGGCTGGGGTTCATATTTCCCAATTTCGAACGCTACCATGTTAAGACCAGTCAGATCGGCCAGATAATCGCCATATATGACCTGCTTGCCCCCAAATGGGACCACCACTCCTATAGCAGGGAAAAGATACTCAAAGAGTATCCTGTATTGAAATCGGACGGCATGCTGGGCGGCTACCTCTACTACGATGCAGCTATGGATGACAGCCGCATCGTCCTGCGCGTGTTGAAGGAAGCTGTCAGGAACGGCGGCACCGCCATAAACTATCTTAAAGTCGAGAAGCTGTTGCAGGACGGCAGCGGCCAGGTCCGCGGCGTGGCTCTTAAAGATACTTCATCGCCGGCAGGTAAGACCTTCGAAGTTACCGCCGGCGCCGTAGTAAATGCGTCAGGTCCCTGGGCCGACCAGCTGCGCAGTCAGGTGGGCCAGCCTGCCAGGCTGCGCAGGTTGCGCGGCAGCCATCTTATTTTTCAGCGCGACAGGCTCCCAATGAAAGACGCGCTTACGCTGTTGCATCCAAAGGACAACCGCGCCATGTTCGTCATCCCCTGGGAAGGCGCCACAATGATAGGGACTACCGACATTGACCATGATCCTGCGCTGGATGTAAATCATAGCGAACCGTTCGCAAGCCGGGACGAGATAAGCTATATCCTGGATGCCTCGTCGTTTCTTTTCCCGGGGCTGGGCCTGACCGGGAGCGATGTGATTTCATCGTTCGCCGGGCTTCGCCCCATCATCAAGGGAGGCGCCGATACACCCGGCAAAGAGTCGCGCGCGCATGCGTTGTGGGAAGAGAGCGGCCTTATCACTATCACGGGCGGCAAGTATACGACTTTCCGCATAATGTCCCGCCAGACGCTGGCGGCGGTGCTTAAGAAGCTGGGTAAGCTGCCCGTGGTGAAAAACAGGAGGATCTTCCCCAGGCTGCCGTCTGTGAGCGCACCGAATATTGATTCTGCTACGCTGCGTTATCTGCTGGGGCGGTACGGAGGAGATGCGCCCGAGCTGATCAAGACGGCAGGTGCAGGAGAGCTGGAACGCATAGGCAGCCTGCCCAATGTCTGGGCTGAATTGAGATGGGCGGCGCGTGCTGAGGCAGTCGTGCGCCTGTCCGACCTGCTGCTCAGGAGAGTCAGGATCGGCATGCTGCTGCCGGGAGGGGCCGAGGACCAGTTTGCGCGTGTGCGCAAGGCGGTGCAGGCTGAACTTGGATGGAGCGATGAAAAGTGGCAGGAAGAGGCAGCCTCTTACCTGGATACGTGGCGCAAGTACTATAGCCCTAGCCCGGCTTAAATTCTGCCGGAATCCTGAAGCTGTAAAATGCCTGTCTCAAGGAGGATGCCATGGCGAATAAAGACAAGTTCTACCCCATCTGGTGCGAAGAAGAAGCTCCCGCCGGCTCATATCGCAGCCTGATTAAATACGGCGATCCCAGAGGGTTTAAACACCCCAACCCCGGCATGTTTCATCTGATAAAAGAAACTTTCGGCATGTCGGACGATGATTTCAAGCTGCCCAGCCTGTGCACCGATAAGATAGATGTGGAAATACCTTCAAAACTGTCCCCGGCTCAGATGGAAGCGCTGAAGAACATAGTCGGCGCCGAGAATTTCTTCACTGACACTTATAACCGTACACGTACATCCTATGGGTCTTCTATTTACGACGTGTTGCGCCTGCGCAAAAAGCTTATCGAGAACCTGCCCGATGTCGTCCTCTGCCCGCGCGACCGCAAGGATGTGCAGGCCGTTGTCAGGTACTGCGATGAGAACCGTATACCCGTATACGTGGTCGGCGGCAACTCCAGCGTCACACGCGGCAAGGAGGCTGTCAAGGGTGGAGTCTGCCTGGATACCAACGTACATATGAACAGGATCATCTCTGTCAACGAAAACAACCAGACGGTGACGGTGGAGCCCGGCATAATGGGGCCGGAATTGGAGAGGCTTTTGAACGACGCCCCGGCAACTCTGAAAGCCAGGAGGCGTTATACCGTGGGGCATTTTCCGCAATCCTTCGAGCATTCCTGCGTGGGAGGCTGGGTGGTGACCAGGGGCGCCGGCCAGAACTCCACCTATTACGGCAAGATCGAGGATATGGTGATAGCCCAGGAATATGTCACTCCCATAGGCGAATTTAAAACGTTGGAGTTCCCCCGCTCCGCAACCGGGCCCGATCTCGACCAGATAATGATCGGAAGCGAAGGTACATTCGGCATCCTTGTCAGCTGCACGTTGCGGCTGTGCCGCTATATGCCCGAGAACAGGCGCAGGTTCTCTTACCTGTTTAAAACCTGGGCGGGCGCCCTTGAAGCCTGCCGCGAGGTAATGCAGGGCGAGTTCGGCTTCCCCTCAGTCTTCCGGTTGTCCGATCCGGAGGAGACCGATGTGGCACTGCGCATGTACCACGTCCACGGCACGCCTGTCGATTCATTGCTGCGCGCGCTCGGTTATCAGCCCATGCAGCGCTGCATGTTTATAGGCATGTCCGAAGGAGACAGGGATTACGCACGCCTGGTTGAAAAGAAGCTGAACAGGATATTTAAAAAATACGGTGTCTTCAGCCTTACAGCGGCCAAGGTCACCCAATCCTGGGAGAAAAGCCGCTTCACCGATCCTTTTATGCGCGAAGACCTGATGGATTACGGCGTGTTGATCGATACCCTGGAGTGCGGCGTCACCTGGGACAACCTGGCTCAGGTGCATGCCGACGTCAGGGCTTATATTAAATCGCGGCCGAAAACCATCTGCATGACGCATCTGTCGCACGCCTACCCTCAGGGCGGAAATCTGTATTTCATCTTTGTGGCCAGGATGAAGGAGATCAACGAGTATCTCGAACTTCAGTACGGCGTACTGGATGCCATTCAAAAGGCAGGCGCCACCATGAGCCACCATCACGGCGTGGGTAAGCAGACGGCGCCCTGGTTGGAAGGCCAGATCGGCAAGGCCCAGGTCGATGTCATACGTGCTTTACGCGATCATTTCGATCCGCATCATATAATGAATCCCGGCGGTACGCTGGGTCTGGATATGTCAGAGGAACAGATGGCAAAGCGCTGGGGTTTCAGGAAGTAAACTGCTCGGACGGGATTTCGTCCCTGTCCGCAGGACATAGAGAATTTTACGGGGAGGTTTGCCATGGCTGAAAACTTGCTGGCAATAGATGTTGGTACACAAAGCGTACGGGTGTTGCTGTTTGATCCCAGGGGTAAGCTGATTGCCAAACACAGGGTACCTTACGAACCTTATTACTCGGATGCGCCGGGACTGGCCGAGCAGAAGCCCCAGCTCTGGTGGGAGTCCCTGGCAAAGGCATGCCAGGGCCTCTGGCAGAATCCTGATGTTAAGAAAGACAGTATCGCCGCTGTTGCACTCACTACACAGCGGGCGACCATGATAAATGTGGATGAGAATGGCCAGCCTCTCAGGCCGGCCATCCACTGGCTGGACCAGCGCCGCACTTTAGGGCAACCGCCGGTGGGAGGCTTCTGGGGCGCGGCCTTCGCTGTGGCCGGGGCCAGTGAGACTGTGGCATATCTGCAGGCCGAAGCGGAGGCCAACTGGATACGTATACACCAGCCCGAAATCTGGAAGAAAACGCATAAATACCTTTTCGTCTCCGGTTATCTGACCTACCTGCTGACCGGTAGATTTGTGGATTCCGTAGGTTGCCAGGTAGGCTATCTGCCTTTCGATTACAAGGGGCAGAATTGGGAATCAAAAGGCAGCTGGAAATGGCAGGCCATTCCCATGGACCCCGGGATATTGCCCGACCTGATACTGCAGGGCAAAGTGCTGGGCGAGATAACGGCAAAAGCAGCGGAGGTTACGGGAATACCGGCGCGCTTGCCTCTGATCGCAGCAGCCGCCGACAAGGCCTGCGAGGTACTGGGCTCGGGCGCTCTTGAATCGAATGTAGCGTGTCTCAGCTATGGAACAACTGCCACCATCAATACCACTCATGGTAAATACATCGAGGTCATACCTCTCATACCTCCTTACCCGGCCGCTGTGCCCAGGCTCTATAACTTCGAGATTCAAATTTTCCGCGGATACTGGATGGTCAGCTGGTTCAAACAGGAGTTCGGCCTGAGGGAGCAGCGTATATCGGATGAAAAGGGCATTGAGCCGGAGGTCCTGTTCGACGACCTGGTCAAGGCGGTCCCTCCCGGTTCGCAGGGGCTTATACTGCAGCCATACTGGTCACCCGGTCTGCGCTTTCCGGGACCTGAAGCGCGCGGTGCTATAATCGGATTCGGTGACTCCCACACCCGCGCCCACATCTATCGGGCCATCCTGGAGGGTCTGGCCTATGCTCTGAGAGAGGGCAAAGAGAAAACCGAGAAGCGCAGCGGAGTGAAAATAACCGACCTGCGTATTGCAGGAGGTGGAAGCCAGAGCAACGCCGCCATGCAGCTTACCGCAGATATCTTTGGCATTCCTACGGCCAGGCCCCACGTCTATGAGGCATCCGGCCTGGGCGCTGCCATGGATGCCGCGGTGGGAGTGAGTATCCACAGAGATTTCAAAACGGCCGTCAGCGAGATGACGCATCTGGGAGATTGTTTCGAGCCCAAAGAGGATACGCATGCTGTCTATGAAAGGCTTTACCACGATGTCTATCTCAAGATGTACAACAGGCTGAAGCCGCTTTACCAGGAGATCAGAGCTATAACCGGACGTACCAGCGCGGGCGCTTGACGATCGCCTGATCGCGGGCATCAGGCAGGATAACTGTAGGCAGCATTATGTTCTGGCAGCAGCGGGTTTGACCATGATAACAAAGGCGGTAGACACGACCAATCCCGCAGCCGCAGCTAAATATGGAATCTGATAATTGCCGGTGGCATCGAAGATAATACCTGCCACCCAGGGGCCTATGCCGAAACCTATGCCGTCCGAGACCATAAGGGCGCTGAACACTGACCCCAGCGCCTTGCCCCCGAAAACTCTGCGGGTGATGCGCACCATCTGAGTGACAAATCCGCTGTAAGTGATGCCGTAGACGGCCGCGAAGACATAGAAGGCCCAGGATTCGTTGCAAAGGGCAATAAAGGTTATATTCAGGCACAGTAAAACGGTGCAGAATATCATTATCGGCTTGATGCCGATTCTATCTGAAAGGACTCCGGAGATCAGCCTGCCGGCGATACCGAAAATGCCGATCAACGTGATTAATACGGCAGCCCGAACTGAGTCTATACCTGAATCCACCGCATAGGGTACCAGGTGGAGCATAACCAGTCCCAGGCTGGACAGGAAGAGCAGGAACATGACGAAGAGCATCCAGAACTGGCTGGTACGAATGGCCTGAGTAAGGGTTAAACCTATATTAAGATCTGAATGAACAACAGTCTGCTCCGTGGAGGATGCCGCGTTATCCGGGGAGGAAGTTTCCCGGATATTATGTCTTGGTCTTCGCATCAACAATGTGGCCGGTATGCAGAAAACGGCCACAACTATGCCTGACATGAGCAGGGCCATCCGCCAGCCGGCCGAAGTGATCAAATAGCTGATGAGCAGAGGGATGGTGGCTGTTCCCAGGCTTATGCCGAGCGTAGCAACGCCTACTGCAAGGCCCTGCCTGCGGGTAAACCACAGGGATACCAGGGCCACAGGGATGGCAAACGAGGCGCTGATGCTGAGCCCCACCAGCAGCCCGGTGAATACATATAGCTGCCACAACTCCTGAATCTGGGAGCTCAGGATCAGACCCAGGCTGAGGAAACCGACTGATACGGACAGTACCCATTTGTAGCCGAAACGGTCGGCAAGTACGCCCGTGAAAGGCAGGGTGATGGCATACGAGATACCCGCAACCAGCATGACGGCCGAGGCCAGTCCCCGCGACCAGCCGAACTCATTCACAATGGGCAGGAACAAAACACCATAGCTGAAATTCACACCATTCGTGATGAAAGTGATGGCAAAGGCAGCGGCCACCATCACCCATCCGTACTGGAGACCCTTACTGCTCGTCATGCGCCATCCGGCCGATTTTTTTCGTGAAAACGACTCGGTCTTTGCCCGGCCCTGAATAGTCTTTAATGATGGGTGCCTCCGGCTTATCCCGGTCTCCCACGGGCATCATGCCTATACTCCTGTGAAAGCTGATAGAGAGAGTGTTGATCGGGCTGGTGATAGCTTTGAGCCTGAGGCAGCCATGTTCCATAGAATATTGTTCGAAATGCTGGTACAGCATCCTGCCCAGACCCTGTTTGCGATATCCCTTACGAACCGCTATCAGTTGTACGTAGCCTGCCGGCTCTGTTTGAGACAGGAAGCCGAAAAGGTAGGCAACAACCCTGTCATCCTGCTTTATCACAAAGGCCGAATTGCCGAACTCGTAAATCAAAGTGGGGTGGTGCAGCGAAATCGTGCGATCGCTATCCCAGAACTGGCTGAAATCGGCCAGTATCTGATCGAAATCGTATTTTGTGCAATTCGTGACTCTCATTGGGATGCGGCGAGTATTTTTAATTATGTGAAAAAGTATACTCCATAGATCATATGAATAGTAAATCGATTAAACAATAATATAGGCTGGTTAAAAAGGAAGGGCTCAATTACTAATCTTCAGGAGCACGCCTGGGTCGGCCTTCGCTGGGACCGTGGCGTTTGATGTTATACATGGCGGCATCGGACTTGCGCAGGAGGGCCTCCATATCTTCGCCGTCATCAGGGTAGATGGCCAGTCCCATGCTGGCTGACATATTCAGACGGCTGCCCTGTATTGAGAACGGCTCCTTGAATGCATGCGCGATCTTGTCGATGATCTTGTTGGCATCCTCTATCAGGTGCAGTTCCGGCATGAGCAAAAGAAACTCATCGCCTCCCATGCGTGCTACCGTATCGCTGGTGCGGACGCTTTCCTTCAGTCTCAACGCTATGGCTTTGAGCAGGTCGTCCCCTGCCTGGTGTCCAAGAGTGTCATTAATAGACTTAAAACGGTCGAGGTCTACGGCAATAATAGCCAGCCTGTGTTTATTACGGTGGGCCTGCGCCAGCGCCATGGTAAAGCGATCGTTAAGCAATATCCGGTTGGGCAGGCCGGTCAGGAAATCGTGCGTGGCCATTTCCGACAGCTTCTGTTCGAACATCGTCCGCTCGGTTATATCGCGCGCGATTCCCTGGATGGCATACGGTTTACCGTCCCGCCTGATAAGAGAGGACTGAGCCTCGATATATACATGGCTGCCGTCCTTGCGGCGCAGCTTGAATTCCATCATCTCCTTGTACAGTCCCGGCAGGCCGGCTTTACTTAACATCTCCATTACCCCGGGAAGGTCCTCCGGATTAAAAAGCGAGGCTACGTTCAGCGTTCTGATCTCCTCCTTGCTGTATCCGATTAATTCCATTGTGGCGTGGTTGGCGTCCAGGAATGTGCCTTCGAAATCAAGCACATATACCAGTTCGAGTGAGCTATCGAACAGCGCCCGGTACCGTTCCTCGCTCTGTTTTAGGGCCTGCTCCGCCTGGATACGTTCCGAGATGTCAATACCCATACCGATGAGATAGGGTTTGTTCCCTATATCAACACGGGCGCCGGTCAGCAGATATCGCATTTTTTTTCCGTCTTTTGCCACTATCTGGGTTTCAATTGCTGAGTAGCCCTGCGAAAAAACATCAGCTATCTTCGATGCCACGTTCTCCCGTTCTTCTTCGGCTATCGTATTGAGTGCATTCATGTTATACAGCTCTGAGCTCGAATAGCCGGTCACCTTCTCCTCGTTTTTATTCCATCTTATGATTTTCCCGTTCTCGTCGAGCGCATAGAAGATACCCGGCATACTATCCAGGACCGAGTCCGTGAAGTTTTTCTCTGCCAGCAGCGCCTCTTCGAGTTGTTTTCGTTCGGTGATATCGCGCGAAATGCTGCGAAAGCCGATCGGCTGGCCTTTATCGTCCCTGCGCAGGTCGATGGAGCTTTCCGCGTAAAGAATTTTACCGTCGCGGCGCAGTATCTTGTGAGAGAAGGCCTTATTGGGTTGACCGGTCCTGAATACCCTGTTGAAGGCCAGGAACATATTTTTGATTTCGTCCGGCGGGACGCTGAAGTTGAAATTTCTCCCCAGCAGCTCCTCTTTTGAGTAGAGAAGGTTGGCGCAAACAGAGTCGTTTACGAATGTAAAATTGCCGGCGAGGTCAACCTCATAATATGAATCATACATCTGCTCGAGTATGCTGCGGTGTAATGCCTCGGACTGCAAGAGTGCCGCCTCAAGCCGCTTGCTCTCGGTTACATCGCGACTCACGCAGATGAACCCGCTTATATTACCGTACGGCTCTCTGATAGGCGATACAGATGTTTGTACCGATAAGACTATACCGTCTTTGCGCTTTACCCTGTGGGTGAAACCCGTATTTATCTGACCTGATTTAAAGACCTGGTTCAAGATGTCCAACACAATCTGCCGGTCCTCCTCAGGTATGATAACGTTAGAATGTTTCCCGTCCAGTTCATTGAGCTTATAGCGAAGGGCTACGCACATGGAGTTGTTGGTAAAGATGAAGTTACCGGACAGGTCCACCTCGAAGCAGGCATCGGACATCTGTGAAAGCATAGCGCTGTGCAGCTGGTTCGACTTGGCAACGGTTTCCTCGAGCATTTTGCGCTGATTGACGTCCATGAGGCTGCCCAGCGTGGCGCGCATTCCCTTATAGTCAATCGAAGACACGGTTTCCATCACCCACATCATATCGCCGTTCTTTTTAAGGAAACGATATTCGAAGGGGTTTTGCCTGCCTCGCTGCTTCAGCATACCGGTGGCCGCCTTGCGGACCATTTCGCGGTCGTCGGGGTGCACGAGCTTAAGAGACTCCTGCCCCAACAGCTCTTTGATGGAATATCCGGTAAGGGTTTCGAAGAATGGGCTGAGGTAAACGAACTTGGCGTCCTGCACTATGTAGATGCCGGCGCTGGTGCTCTGGAGCAGGGCCTGGCCCAGGGCGGCCTGGTCGGCCTGGCTCGCAATAATTTTCCCGCTGTCTATGATTTTCTTCCGGACCGGTTTACGCGGGTTTGCCATGTATCGCCTCTATATCTGCCTCTTACCTTGGATTATCTCAACTGCCTCATCGGACGCCATAAACAAAAGCACGTTATAAGGTATTAGTATACGCAGCCCGGTTAATGGTTTCCTGATTATAACACATTCAGCTGTACTGTTTAACCGGTGGCTGAGATTGTTCTCAGAGCCTGTTCCCGGCGTTCTTCACAAATTGCGG
>CAZDXZ010000044.1:0-13074 GCA_964509615.1 uncultured Dehalococcoidales bacterium | reverse complement strand
CTCCATATGCTGGTATCAGACCCACCAGCATCCTGGCTGCCTGCCGCCAGAGGAAGGCGCTCCCCACCACGGCAGCCATCTTGGGGGCGGTTTCCCTCCAATCCCCTGTCAGTCCCATGGCCAGGGATATCTTGTAGGCCATAATGGCCTGGTTCTTGGTCAGTATCACGATGTCAGCCACGTTTAGCGGCACATCGAGAAAAATGTTGATCTCTGCCAGCCCGGTGGCAAGGCTGTAGGTGCTGTTGACCATACAAGTATCATCGATCAGCTTGCGGCATACGGCCTCGCGCAGCATGGGGATGTTGCGCGCAAGCTGGATCTCGCGGCCCGGGCAGGCGCGCAGCATGGCCGGCGCCAGCACTCCCGTGAGCGACTGGCGGTCGCCCGGATTTACAACCACTACTTCGGCCCCTTCCCAGTCCTGCCCGCCGGTTTGTACGGCCCTGCCTTCCTGCGGCAGGTCTGTCCGGCTGTAACAGACTACCACCGGTATTTTATCCCGCCGCAGCTGCCGGAAAACCTCCAGTTCGCGTAAGTTCTGATCGGGTCCGCCGACCATGAGTATGGCCAGCGTGCACGTGCCGGGTGGGCTCTCGCCATCCAGGCCGTACTCGCGCACATGTGACACGAATCCGATCTCCTGCGCGCACGGCCCGGACAGCAGCTGGCTTGCCAGCAATAATTTATCCACCCCCTTTCCACCCAGCACCGCCAGGTGAAAGGGCAGCTCGGACTGACGGCGTATAGCGTTAAGATCCACCTCGCGTAACAGCTTGAAACCGGCCATCAGGTCAGGCCATTTCGGCATATGTGCCCTCCACAGACTAAAGTGTAGCGCAATCCACTTCATCATGGCTACAAATAGGCGGCGTTTCCGTGTTACAATTCGTAGATACGGGCTGCTTGAGTCTGCGAATCGGGCGCAGCTTAAGCAACGCCCCTACAGCATCAAACGTAGGGGAGGGTATTCAAACCCGCCCGGACTAAAGGCGCAGGGAGCATCGGATTTATGCAGAAAAAAAATACGCAGGCTATTCCTCTCTCAATTAAAACAAAGAAGAAGAAACTCCTGGCCGACCTGGAGCTGCTGAAGGCGAAAGCGCTGGAGCTGGGGGCGGCGGGCGCCGAGATCATCAGGGCCGACCGTCTCGTGGTGGACGAGCGCGTCAGGCTGAAATGTTCCATACCGCGCTGCCTGCGCGCCGGCGAGACGCCCAATTGCCCGCCGCATGCTCCGGACCTCGATCTCGTCAGAAAAGCACTGGCAAGATACTCCTACGGAATACTGATCAAGACCCTGGTGGAGCCGCTGCAGGACTACGAGCCGGGCAAGTCCAGGGACAACGGCGGCGCCGACCGCAGCCTGCTCTTTCATAAGAAGACGGCGGATATCGTCTACGAGATCGAGCGCATGGCTTACCAGCATGGATATGCGCTGGCTATGGGACTGGGCGGAGGCTCCTGCAAGGACTATCTCTGCCGCGGCCTCATCTGCCAGTTCAAGGACAGCGGCAGATGCCGCTTTCCCCTCAGGGCCAGGCCGGCCATGGAGGCGCTGGGCATCGATGTGGTGGACATCATCGGCAAGGTCGGATGGAACGCCTACCCCCTGCTGGGCGATCCCAGCGAGATCCCCTGCGCCACCTCCGTGGGGCTGGTGCTGATCGACTGAAACAAGGAGGATAACATGGCCAGAAGCGCAATTGAGATAACCGAGGAATTTCTGCCGGACGATCCCAAGAAATGGGGCAAGCTGGCAAGCGACATCACCTACAGGCGCCTGGAGCTGCTGCTGCTGCGCGATATATTGATGGAGCTCAAGAGGTTGAGCCCGGTTAAACCGGACTAACCTGTCGCATCATTCCGCGATGTGAGGCCGCTATCTGCGCAGGCGGCCGCGGTTACCCCACCAACCGCCGCCGTAAGCGGAGATATCGATAATGAATCCCAGAATAACCAGCGCCCAGGCGAAGGGATTGGCCATGCCCATATACAGATAAACAATGACGTAGAATAATGCCGTATAGGGCAGAAAGATAATTCCCAGCAGAGGAATGACGAAGTTAGAGCCGAAGACCCTGGTGATCATATCTGAGAAAAGCCACATGCAGACGAGTGCGAAGCGCGGACCTATCAACAGAAAAAGCGTGACAAAACAACACATGTTGCCTCCTCCTTGCCTGATGTAACGATGCATTATTATGACAGATTTTAATTTTTTATTACAGCGTTGTATCCTGATACATCGGTCCCTGATATGAAACCCAATGTTTTAAAATGTTGAGAACAATATCATGACAAACTGGAGGTCGTCCTCGTTCCTGGCGCTGGCCGCGCTGGTGGCAATCACAGCGGTCTGGGGCTACACGTTTACCATTGTGCAGTCGGCCGTTGAGCAGATGCCGGTCATGGATTTCATGGCCTGGCGCTTTGCCGCTGCCGCGCTGGCAATGCTTTTGATCAGGCCGACATGCCTGCGCGGCATTTCGCGCCGGGAACTGCTGCGCGGCGCCCTGCTGGGAATCGTGCTGGGGCTCGGCTATATCACCCAGACATACGGGCTGCTCTATGCCTCCGCGGCCGTATCGGGATTCATCACCGGCATGTTCGTGGTGCTGACGCCGGTGATGGCCTGGGTCATTCTGCGGCATAAAACCGACGGGAAGACCTGGCTACTGGTCGGTCTGGCCACGGTCGGTGTGGCCCTGCTCAGCCTCAACGGGTGGGCGCTCGGCATGGGGGAACTTCTCACCCTTGCCTGCGCAGTGCTTTTCGCCATACACATCGTCGGCCTGGGGGAATGGTCCCCCCATTACGATCCCTATAGATTTGCCTTCCTGCAGATCGCCACCGTCGCCCTCATCTCCATTCCGGCTGCCCTTCCGGGAGGCTTCGTCATGCCGCCGAGCGGGGAGGTCTGGATAACCATCGGGGTCACGGCGATATTTGCCACCGCCCTTGCCTTTGTAGTGCAGACCTGGGCACAATCCCTGGTATCCCCCACCAGGGCCGCCATCGTGATGACCATGGAGCCCGTATTCGCCGGCCTGTTCGCCGTCGTCATCGGCGGAGAGCAGCTGACCTTCAGGACGCTGCTGGGAGGGGCCTGCATCGTGGCGGCCATGCTCATCATCAATCTGAGGTCCGTGCGAACCGCCCCGGGCGATGCCTGACTTACCCTTAATAATTGATTTCCCCTGCATCAACAGGGGGCAGCTTTTGTATTATACTGTTATATAGATTTGTATTGGAGCGACAACACCTATGATTAAACGTTCCTCCATCCC
Organism: uncultured Dehalococcoidales bacterium; assembly: GCA_964509615.1. Lineage (GTDB taxonomy): Bacteria > Chloroflexota > Dehalococcoidia > GIF9 > UBA5629 > CAIMUM01. The sequence continues at coordinate 9,784 of CAZDXZ010000044.1, read as the reverse complement.
CGTATACGTGATACTCACCTGCCTGCTGCTCTGCGTGTTTATCATAGCCGGCGCCTGCTCGAAGCAGGAGCCGGAAGGATTCGCCGTGTACCTGACTGAAGGGGATGTGCCGCCTGCCAAGATGGAGATGCTCAGCCACGTCAACATAGCAGGAGAGCCCGTCATCTCGACCAGGGACATAATTTCCTACAATGTAATCACGCATGAGATATTGCTCACTTCGGACGCATTCGACCGTATCTCCCGCCTGGATGTCCCGGTCGGAGGAAGGTCGTTCGTAGTCTGCGTCGACCGTCAGCCCCTTTACTGGGGCGCTTTCTGGACTCCTCTCTCGTCCATATCATTTGACGGCGTAACCATTATGAAACCGCTCGGTTCAGATGTCTCTAGAGTCATCCAGATCAGCCCCGGTTACCCGAGCGCGTCCTTCTATAAGGGCGAAGACCCCAGGAATAATCTGGAAGTAATGAGGTCGTTGCAGCAGGCCGGCAAGTTGTCGATCGTAACATCGTCATCTCCGGTTGACAGGCTTCCTCGTTCCCTCAAAGGGTACGAGCTCTATTCCTGGCCCGTTAACGGGTTGTGGCATTTCGCACTGATCACGGGCACCAACCGCGATAAGACGCTGGATGAGATAATCAGCACGGAAAACATCATCTCCCAGGACGGGTGGGTACACGTGCATGCAGTGGGATTGGATGCGGTCAAGACCCTGCTGGCCCGAGTACCCCAGAACGAATATATCTCCTGGATGGGCAAGTTGCGTTCGCAACAGATGCTGCAGGACGGGGCGAACATCGCGCTCCCCGCTTCATCGGTCATCGATAGAATAAAAGAATATGCCACAGAATACGGCCTGAATCTTACAGTAATATCTCCTTAGCCTGTGATTCATCAGCCTACGCGAATCAGGGAGCAATGCCGGGTCACCACATATGCACCCATTTTTTAATCTCTGTCACAATTATAATGGTCTTTTTCTCAACACCCTCCAGAGAATTGACACGGTTATTGAGAAATTCCGAAAAAGCTTCAATGGATTCAAACCACGCCCATACGCCTATATCATAGCTGCCGGTCGCCAGAAGCACCTGCCTGACTTCATCCATATCTGAAAAGTAGTCTGCAATGCGATTGAGGGCCCCGTTATCAACTTTCAGGGCTATTACCGAAGTAACCATCTTGCCTGACCGCACATTGGGAAAAGCCTGTATATGTATTATATTGGCGCTCAATAGATTACTGATCCTGCGTCTGATCGTGGCAGAGCTGATGTTGAGGCTTTTAGCCAGGCGGGCGTTGCTCTGATGCGCATTCTTTTCAAGGGCGGAAATTATTTTCAAGTCGGTATCATCCACCGGTTTTCCGCTTGTTTGAGCAGTCCCCGGAGTACGCGGCAGGTTGACAAAAGCATATTTCCTGTATTCTGTACAGATAGCGGTGTTTGTTTCCAGCACCCCGTTCATCGTATACAGCACATTGTTTAAAAATCTGGAATACGCTTCCACCGTGACAAACCAGCAGACCATTATCATGTTGTAGTAGCCGGCGGCCAGTGCAAGAAATCCCACTTCTTCCTGCCTGATGAGAAGATCGGCTGTGCGTGTAATTGCACTGTTTTCAACTTTTAGCAATATTGCCACCGTTAATGAAGTCCTGGCACGGTTGATCTGCACCGCCTGGACACGTATCAGATTATCCCTGATCAGCCTGTTTACTCTGCGCCGAACAGTAGGCGCACATATATCGAGCGCTTCAGCCAATTCACTGCTGCTCTTAGAAGCATCCTTCTCCAATGCGGCGATTATTTTTCTGTCGATCTCATCTATGTTCTTCATCGTTTCTATCAGTACCATATACTACTTGTTTTGCAGGGGAAATGATCAATTCGATCATCTTTAATATCAATTGCACAATTTTACTATATATTAATGAACAAATCATTGACTTGCTAAAAAACAGTGCTATTATGCACATATCGTCGACGGACCAATCCGAACCCGGAATATAAAAATAGTGTATTCATCGTACGTCGGATAAATGAACTCATTGCTTGAAGACATTAGGGTTTTAGACCTGACCGACGAAAAAGGCTCTCTCTGCGGTCGCATACTCGCCGAGATGGGCGCCGACGTCATTAAAATTGAGAAGCCGGGAGGAGACGACTCCCGTAAAATCGGGCCCTTTTATCATGATGAACCTGATCCGGAAAGGAGCCTTGCCTGGTTCGCGTACAATCTGAACAAGCGCGGCATCACTCTGGATATCGCTTCAAACAAAGGATGGCCGATCTTCCTCAAGTTAACCAGAAAGGCAGACATCATAATAGAATCATTCCCTGTCGGCTATATGCAACAAATAGGCCTGGATTACGTCGTACTTAAAGCAACTAATCCAGCGATAATAATGACCTCCATCACTCCCTTCGGACAGACAGGTCCCTATAGCGACTATATTGCCTCGGATATCATTGTACAGGCCATGAGCGGGTACCTGCATCTTTGCGGGGACCCCGATCACCCTCCCATGCGTATAAGTATACCCCAGGCGTACCTCCATGCCGCCGGCGAAGCTGCCACAGCAACCATGGTTGCGCTTTATCACCGGGAAAACAGCGGCCAGGGACAGCACGTGGATGTTTCAGCGCAACAGAGCATGGTTCGCAATACGGTCAATGCAGTTCCTCTCTGGCTGACCTACGGTGAGATATTGGAAAGGTCCGGAGCGTTCAGAGTCGGTCTTGGTAAAAACCTGCGCGCGCGACAAACCTGGGCCTGCAAGGATGGATTTGTGAATTTCCTTTTCGTCGCGGGAATACTGGCGTCGGTGGCCGGATCATCGGGACTGGCAGACTGGCTGAAGGAAGAGGGTATTCCAACCGACTATGAAAACAGGTTGAAAGATTTCGATATATCCAAATTCACACAGGAAGAATGGGAGGAGATGGAAGCGCCGGTAGCCAAGCTGTTTCTGAAATATTCAAAACAGGAGCTGTTTGACGAAGGTAACAAAAGAAGGGTCAGCATCTGCCCGGTCCATTCACCACAAGAAGTTGTGGATTATCCCCAGCTGGAATCAAGGGGATTCTGGACCGAGATCCGGCACGAGGAGCTGAATGCTGCGATCAAGTATCCGGGTAGCTGCATCAGGTTTGCAGACATGCCCGTACTCGGACTGCGCAGGGCGCCCCTGATAGGCGAGCATAATATGGACATATACAGGGATGAGCTGGGATTATCCTCCGAGGAGATTTGCCGCCTGCAGAAGGATAATGTCATTTGAAAGTGAAGCTGTTATGAGTAAGTTACCGCTGGAAGGCATCAAAGTCCTTGATTTCACCTGGGTCATAGCCGGGCCGCTCATAACAAAATGCCTGGCCGATTACGGGGCCACCGTCGTCAGGGTCGAATCCATGACGCGCCCCTGTTTTCTGAGAGTATCCGGACCGTTCAAGGACCGCGTCGTCGGTCCGGATAATACCACCTATTTCGCCTACTTCAATCCCAACAAATACAGCGCCTCATTGAACCTGAAAAAACCGGTTGGCCTGCGGGCGGCCAGAAAACTGGCTGACTGGGCGGATATAATAGTTGAGAATTACGTGCCCGGCAAACTGGCAAAGCTCGGCCTCGATTACGAAAGCGTTAAGAAAACAAATCCGGATATTATCATGCTCAGCACCTCCGGACAGGGTCAGACCGGTCCCATGGCCGGAATACCTATGACGGGAATGATCCTGGTGGCTCTGACCGGGTTTATGTTCTTCAGCGGATGGCCGGGACGGGACAGCACCCAGCCTTTCGGGCCTGTGAACGATTTCGTTACACCCTCTTTCGCGCTTCCAGCCATACTGGCTGCTCTCCGCCGCAGGAAGTTGACCGGCCAGGGGTGCTCAATCGATCTTTCACAACTGGAAGCGGGTATCCAGTTCCTGGCGCCGGGTATCCTGGATTACACAGTTAACAAGAGGCAAACAGGCAACGTGGGCAATTCTTCCCCGGAAGCAGCCCCTCACGGCGTTTACCCCTGTGCCGATAATAGATGGTGCGCCATAGCAGTCTTTTCGGATAATGAATGGAAGGCATTCTGTGCCGCCATGGGTCATCCCGAGACAGCGGACAATCCCATGTTCAGCACCTTTACATACAGGAAAAGAAACGAGGATAAGCTGAATGAATTGGTCGGCCGGTGGACCATTGAACATACACCTGAACACATCATGCGGACGCTGCAGAGCGCGGGGGTACAGGCAGGAGTGGTTCAGACCTCCAGGGATGTCTGCGCGGATCCGCAGCTCACAGCGCGCAATCATTTCTGGAGCATAAAGCATCCTGTGATCGGTGATTCGATCAGTTTCGCCGAACCTGCCATTTTGTCGGAAACCCCCGCCCAACCACTCAGGCCTGCTCCATGTCTGGGCGAACATACGGCATTTGTTGCTTCTGAATTCCTGAATATGTCCGAGCAAGAGCTTGTCGAGTTGTTATCAGATGAAAACTGATATCCAACGCTCTAATAAATAGATAGATTAATTAAGCGGTGAAAGTACGCCGCAAAACGAGGACTGGGATGGATGCAAGTTATACATTGGCCGAGAATATCGCCGCTATCGCAATTAAAGATATCCCACCGGAAGTTGTGAACATAACCAAGAAATGTATCGTGGACACGTTCGGCTGCATTCTGGCAGGTTCAGGTTTATCCCAGGACAGCAAAAACGTGATCGACCTGTTCCTCGAAGCAGGCGGAAATCAAGAGGCTACTGTAATTGGATTTGACAGGAAACTGCCTTCCTGGTCGGCGGCTTTCGCCAACGGCGTACTGGCACATGCCCTTGACTACGATGATATAGTCGACGAAGCCGGAGTCCATCCCACCCTGTGCACCGTCCCGGCGGCCCTTGCCCTGGCAGAGAAGATCGGTGGTGTGACCGGCAAGGAGTTCATCACCGCCGTCGCGCTGGGGAACGACCTGATATGCAGACTGGGAACTTCCATTAAGAGAAAGCAGGAGGGTTTGGTGCTGGGCTTCCGGCCGGCTCCCGTGCTGGGCGTTTTTGGAGCCGCGGCCGCGGCGGGCAAGATTCTGAAACTCGACCGGGACTCGATTGTGGATGCCCTGGGTATCGCTTTTCACCAGGCCGCCGCAGGGACGTTTGAGGTATTTCTCAGCCCCGGAGACCCTAAAATAAGAGAGCTTTACGGGGGCAGCATCGGAATGCAGGCCGCCCTCGCGGCACTGATGGCACAGAGGGGCGTCACGGGAATAAAAACGTGCTTCGAAGGTCCCGCGGGGCTGCTCAATTTATATTTCCAGGGAAAATATGACAGGGATTATCTGGTGGGCGACCTGGGTAAAAGGTATGACGGCTTAAACGTGGGATTGAAAGCCTGGTCGGCTAATCGAATAATACACAATCACGTTCAGGCCGCTCTGGAACTGACGCGCGAGCATGATATCGATCCGGAGGACATCGAGCAGATCACGCTTTATGTTACGGAAATTCAGAAAAGGTACGCCGGAGAAGACAGAAAAAAACCTGCCACCGGCACGGAGGCAAGGATCAGCCTGCCTTTCTGCGTCGGCGCCGCCATCGCCCATAAAGAGCTGCGTCTGCAGAGCTTCGCTTCAAATGGCCTGTCGGATAAAGTAACCTTGATGCTGGCTCAAAAAACGGTGACCGAAGATATCAGCTACGGCGAGGTCAAGTCATTCTTCGCACCCGGCAAGGTAGCCGTCAAACTTAAATCGGCGGCTGTTCACACCCGCCAGGTCGACCACCCGTTCGGTCATCCGCTCAATCCCATGCAGATGGACGACGTCATAAAAAAATACATGGACTGCGCTGCGTATTCAAAATCTCCCGGGCAGGCGGCACATATTTTGAAGACGCTCAATCAGCTCGAGACCGTCAGGGATGTGAGGGAGATCACCGCATCATTCCAATAAACGATATCTCAAATATAATCTGCGAATAGGGGGAGTTGTGTATGGATACCATCGAATGCCTGTTAACACGCAGGAGCATCCGCAAATATACTGACAGGCCCATAGATAATAGTCTGGTAAAACAACTATTGCAGGTGGCAATGGCGGCGCCTTCTTCAGCCAACGAACAGCCATGGCAATTCGTAGTTATTAAAGACCGTAAGCTACTCCATGAGGCCTCCACAATCCACACCTTCTCCTACATGCTTGATCAGGCGGCCCTGGCCATACTGGTTTGTGAGGACCCGACTTTTGAGTTCAACGCCGGCCGCGGTCCTCTTGACTGCTCAGCTGCCACAATGAACATCCTGCTGGCTGCCCATGCCCTGGGATTGGGGGCTGTCTGGGTAGGAATATTCCCGGTGCAGGAGCGCATGGAAAAAGCAAGGAGCCTGCTGGATATACCGCAGCATGTTATTCCCCTTGCTCTCGTTTCCCTTGGATATCCTGATGAAACACCTCATAGCGAGGACAGGTTCAAGGAGGAGAGGGTGCACTATGACCGCTGGACCGGCGCAGCAGCAGGCTGATGTTTTGTACGGATGAGATGCCGGTTGTTACACGGTTAAGAGGCTTTTTTTCATTTTCTTCATAGCAATTACGGCGATCATTGCTATCGTGCTGGCCGCTGCTGCGATAATAAAAGCGATTGAATAACTGTCGGTAACATCGAACACCTGTCCGCCCAGCCAGGAGCCCACGGCGGCCCCGATGCGTGTGGCAAGCAGCATCAATCCCACCAGCGCCGATACCGCCCTGAGGCCGAATTTTTCACTGACCAGCAGTGTTAACAAAGGCACTTCTCCACCGAATGCAAAGCTGAATATCGCCGCGAAAACGTACAGCATCCACAGCTCACTGGAAAAAATCAACCAGACCAGGCTGGCAGTTTGTATCGCCATACACAGGATCATGGCATTCATATTGCCGATTCTGTCCGATCCGCTGCCAACCAGTACGCGACCGAAAATGCCCCCGATGCCTATTACGGACATGATTGTGGCGGCCGTCAGAGGGGATATCCCTATATCAGTGGCATAGTTCACCAGATGCAGGAAGATCATTTGCGTACAGACACCAACCAGTACGGCGATGCCGACAAGCAACCAGAGGGGGAGAGTGCTGCAGGCATCCCATAATGTCATTCCGCCATCGAACGCCGGGTGATATGCCTTTTGCCCCCGGCTTACCATCTCTTCCGGCTCATGTTTCACAGCGCCGTAAGGCAAACAACCTATATCCTTCGGATCACGTCGCAGGAAGAGGGCGGTGGCAATAAAAATGATCATGGCTGTGATCCCTATTACCAGATAAGAGATCGACCAGCCTACGGCACGGATACAATACTCGGCTAACGGCGGCATGATGAGAATGCCCACACCGACACCTGCCGAAACAATACCCAGCGCCAGCCCGCGCTTCTTGTAGAACCAGCGCGCGGTGATGCCGCTGCTTATGGCAAATACACCGCCGGTCCCGATACCGAAAATAATCCCATATGCGATATACAGCTGTACCAGGTCGGTTATCCGGCTGCTCAGTATCAGGCCCAAACCGATTAGAAACCCGCAACCAACCGCTATTCTGGCAGGGCCAAATCTATCAGCCAGCCACCCTGCCGGTATGGCAAACAAACCTCCACAGATCATTGATAATGCGTATACCCCGGAAAGTGAGGCGCGCGTCCAACCGAAATCCGCGACCAGCGGTTTAAAAAAGATTCCGAAACTGTATTGTATCCCGTTTTGCAGGGCCTGCTGGATGGCGCACACAATAACGATGATCCAGCCGTAAAAAAGAGGTTGCCGCGTGCCGGGCTCCTTGTGCGCAAAATCAGTTGATCTCAATACGGCAAACTCTCCCCTCGCCGTTATATCCGTGCAGATATGATTACCACTGATGTACCCATTTCCTGATCTCTGTCTGGATGGCAATCTCCTTCTTTTCAACGCCTTCCAGAGGATTGATAACGTCCTTTAAAAATTCAGAGAAGCCCTGGATTGATTCAAACCAGGCCCAAACTCCTATATCGAAGGTGCCTGTAAAGAGCAGTACCTGTCTGGATTCAGCCCGTTCAGACAGATACTCCGCAATGCGGTTTACTGTGCCGTTAGCCACCTTTAAAGCTATTACCGCCGCCACCGTTTTACTCATGCGGAAGTTTGGAAAAGCCTGTATGCGAATGATCCTGTTGCCTATCAGGTAGTTTATCCTGCATCTAACGGTGGCAGTGCTGATATTGAGGTTTTTGGCCAGCTCTGTGCTCTTTTGACGTGCATCCTTTTCCAGCAATTCAATAATTTTCATATCGATGTCAGCAACCGGTTTATCGGCCCTTTTAATCTGATCAGCAGCGCGGTCCATTTTTACGAACGCATATTTCCTGTATTCGGTGCAAATCAGAGTGTCGGTGTCGAGCACACCCTCCATCGGATAAAGCACGGAATTCAAAAACCTCGAATAAGCTTCCACGGATTCGAACCAGCACAGGCAGACGATATTAAAGTAGCCTGCAGTCAAGACTATAAAACCAACCTCTTTCCGGCCCGCCAGTATATCGGCTGTCCTGACAATGACATTGCTATCCACTTTCAGCAAAACCGACACCGTTATTGATGTCTTTACGCGATTTATCTGAACCGCCTGTATACGAATGATGTCGTTCTTTATCAGGCTGTTTATTCTGCGCCGAATGGTTGGAGCACAAATATTGAGCCGCCTGGACATTTCCATACTGCTCACATGAGCGTCTATCGCCAGCGCGTCCACTATTTTCTTGTCTATTTTGTCCAACTGATTCATGGTCGATATTAATACCATATATAACCAAGTATTGTAAATATAATGATCAATAGCAATATCAAGTTGATCAATATGATAAAAATATTTAATGAAGATTAACATATCATTGACATGCATGAAATTAATGATAACATGCATAAGTACACGGTTGAAGATACGGCCAGCGGCGACAACCCATACTTGATGAATCTCCGTGTAAAACAATAAGAACCTTTTTTAAACTGATTTCATATAGAGAATAGATCTGATGAAAACGCTGCTCGACGGCATACGCGTGTTGGATCTGACCGATGAAAACGGTTTTCTCTGCGGACGGATGCTTGCCGAGCTGGGGGCCGATGTTATTAAGGTTGAAAGGCCGGGCGGGGATGCTTCCCGCAGCATCGGACCTTTTTATCAAGATATAGCTGATCCCGAGAAGAGCCTGACCTGGTTTGCCTATAACCTGAATAAAAGAGGCATAACCCTCGATATCACGGCCGGGGATGGGCGGGAGCTTCTCAAACAGCTTGTTAAAAAATCCGATATCCTGGTGGAGTCCTATCCCGTCGGATATATGAAAAAGATAGGCCTGGACTATCCCGAGCTGAAAAAAGTCAACGCGGGCATTATCGTGGCGTCGATCACGCCTTTCGGGCAGACCGGGCCTTACAATAAATTCACCGGTTCCGATCTTATCGTGCAGGGTATGAGCGGATATCTATATGTCTGCGGCGACCCCGACCGTCCCCCATTACGTGTCAGTTTGCCTCAGGCGCCTTTATTTGCGGGGGGCGAAGCGGCAGTGGCTGCTTTAATTGCCCTGTATCACAGGGACATGACGGGTGAAGGCCAGTATATCGATGTGTCGGCGCAGCAGAGCATGGTCAAGAACACGGTCAACGCAAACTCCCTGTGGTTTACTTATGTAATGGTACTGGAAAGGTCAGGCGCATATAGAGTGGGGCTGGGCAGCGGCACGCGCGCGCGCCAGACATGGCCATGCAAAGACGGT
>CAZDXZ010000043.1:0-13334 GCA_964509615.1 uncultured Dehalococcoidales bacterium | reverse complement strand
CAGCGGTCAATTCAAAATCAATCATCGGTACGCCTCCTTATTAAACTATGGCCAGCCCGGTGAAGGTCACGAAACCGCGTCCGTTGCGGAACCACAGCTCCACGGGATTGTCCCGTATGTAGCCGTGACCGCCCATGACCTGCACGCCATAGTCCGTGCATTGCATCACCATGCTGTCGGCGTAGGTCTTGGCCAGACAGCACTCGCGGGTGGCCTCCTCTTTCTTGTCCAGCAGCCAGGCCGCCTCCCAGTTGAGCAGGCGGGCGGCGTCTATCTCGATTGCCATGTCCGCCAGCATGAAGGCGATAGCCTGGCGTGAGGCTATGGGTTCGCCGAAGGCATGGCGGTCCCTGGCGTAGTCACGTGAGAACTCAAAAGCGCCGCGTGCCAGGCCTACCGCCAGGGCGGCCAGGGCGACGCGGGAGAGGTTGGTCAGGCGTTTGAAATCACAGCCATGGTCGCCGCCGAGCTTTTTGTCCGCCGGTATTTTGCAGTCCTTCAAAGAGACCTCGTAGGTGGCCAGCGCCTTGATGCCCATGTTCTTCTCGCGCTCTCCGATGGTAAGCCCCTTGGTCCCCCTGTCCACAATATAGCACTGCGAAGACCCGCCCTCCCTGGCATAAACCAGTGTGAAGGCGGCATCGGGGGCCAATGGCACGTAGCACTTGTCGCCGTTGAGCGTATAACCGCCGCTTTTTTTGGCCACGGTATCGAAGTCGTTGCAATCGAAATCATATTTGGGCTCGGTAAAGGCAGCCGAAGCGGCGGTGAACTTACCGCCGCAGACCGAGGGCAGGTATTTTTTCTTCTGTTCCTCGCTGCCCATTTCCACAATCGGTAATATACCCAGCCAGGGGCTGAGTATATGCATCGCCATGGAAAGGTCACCCCAGGCCAGCTCCTCGGCCAGCAATGTGCCTGTGAGGGCCGAATGCTCCCAGCCTGCGCCCCCGTAGGCCTCGGGTATACAGCTGACGACCAGGCCAAGATCCCAGGCAGTATCGATTATCTCGGCGGGTATCTGCCCTTCCTCATCACATTCACGGAATTTCTTGCGCATGACGTCATTGGCGAACTGTTTGACCGTGTTTACGATCATTTGCTGTTCTTCAGTCGGGCTGAACGAAAGCATAAGGCACCCCCTGTATTAAGCAATATTAAAGCGGGAAAAAGACCTTGCATAATGTATCACCGATTGAACCCGCAGTCAACGGAAATCAGGTGAACACCCAACATGTACTGCCTCGGCCGACCGGGGTGCCTGATTATGTTGTAAAATAGGTAGCTGTTCCGGGATATCCTGCATGCTCACAGCCGCGATAATACTCATTTTCACTTACATAGGCGTCAGCTTCACCCGCCTGCCGCATATTAATATCGACCGCCCGGCGGCCGCCCTGACGGGCGCCCTGCTGATGGTGCTCACCGGCGTACTGTCCTTCAACCAGGCCATAAGCGCCATCGATTTTCATACCATCAGCCTTTTGCTGGGCATGATGCTGCTGATGGCTGCCCTGCAGCAGGCGGACTTTTTCAACGTTCTGGCCGCCCGCAGTATCGCCCTGGCCGGCAAGCCCTGGCAGTTGCTGCTGGCCGTGACGCTGGTGACAGCGGTCGGCTCGGCCTTTATGGTCAACGATGTGGTTGTGCTGTTGTTCACGCCTGTGGTTATAGCGGCATGCCGTCTGCTGGAGCGTGATCCGGCGCCCTACCTGATTGCTGAGGCTATGGCTGCCAACATCGGCTCGGTCGCTACCGAGATCGGCAATCCGCAGAATATGCTCATAGGCGTTTCTTCGGGTATACCGTTTACACAGTTCATGCTGTATTTATTGCCCGTGGCTGTCGTCTGCATACTGATACTGTTCGTTACAGTCCTGATTTTTTATCGCAGCCAGATGAAGGTGGGATTTCAATCGGACAAGCTGAAACACCAGACGCTGTCGGTTTTCTCAGGCCAACCGACTGCGGCTGCGCGCAAAAGGCTGCTGGCCTTCACCCTGCCCATATTCGCGCTGACGATGATTTGCCTTTTCATCAGCAGCACTGTAGGGATCTCTCTTTCCATTGTGGCCATGGCCGGCGGAGTGGCCGCTGTACTTTTCAGCGGCATACGGCCCTCCCGCCTGATACAGTCCATCGACTGGTCTCTCCTGCTTTTTTTCTGCGGCCTTTTCATAGTGATAGGCGGAGCACAGCAGGCGGGCGTCCTGGATGTTTTCACCGGCAATCTTAACGTCCAGAGCGATATCGCCGGCATAGCGACCATGCAATTGTTCAGCGCCTTTGTCTCCCAGCTGGTAAGCAATGTGCCTCTGACCATGCTGGTCATTCCGCTGATCAAGGATATACCCGGAGACGTTATGTGGATCTCCCTGGCGGCGGGTTCCACGCTGGGCGGCAATGCCACGATCATTGCCGCCGTAGCTAATATCATCGTGGTGGAGCAGGCATACAGCCGTGGCGTAAAGTTGGGCTGGTGGGAATTCAGCCGGGTCGGCCTGGTGGTGACGGCACTGACGCTGGCGGCATCCATCGGCATACTTTCTCTGGAGTACTGGCTGGGCTTTCTGCGCTGAAAACCGGAAACGGCCGGAAATCTCAAAAGGCAAATATTTTACTAATAATTTGCCTGTATCCTGTATGTAACTGAGGGAAAAATTCCTCAGCAGTTCCACTCAAAAGGAGGATTTATATGTGGAAAAAAGTCTTAGCGCTGTCTGCCGGGATACTTGCGATAGTGCTGCTGATAACCGGCATTATGACTGCCGTTAATGCGGATAATACTGGATCAACCGCAACGGAGCCTGCCGCCGGGATGCCGCCGGGACCACCTCCGGGGCCGCATGGCAGGGGTCAGGATGCGGGCTTCAACAACGATATACTGGCCAAGGTTGCTGCCAAGCTCAATATCGATAAAGCCACTCTGGAGGATGCCTTCAAGCAGGTTATGCTGGAGGAGCAGCAGGCCCGAACTGACGAGATGTTTGCCGCATGGGTCAAAGACGGCAAGCTGACACAGGAGCAGGCGGATGCCTACAAGGCCTGGCTCAGCGCCAAACCGTCCGATATGCCCGGCTTCCCGTTCTTTGCAGGGGCCAAGACCGATATGCTGGACAAGCTTCTCAAGGACGGCAAAATAACGCAATCTCAGTACGATGCATACAAAGCCTGGATTGCGCAGAAACCGGCGGTCGAGCTGCCCAAACCCGAGAGACCGGCGGGTGGACCGCCCTGCCAGCAGAACGGCGGATCAAAATAGTTAAGCTTTAATCTGCTGTCCCGATGCAGAGAGGCGGCGGGTTTACCCGCCGCCTCTTATTTTTCATCCTGACGGCCCTCTGAAGGGAAAATCTCGTCCATCGCCTCGGGAACGTACTTCCTGACCATGTCTGCCGTCAATGCGTTGGCCCTGGCTATCTCGCCGTAGAACGCAGCCGAGGGCCGGGGCTTGCGCTCCTGCGTTTCAGGGTCCACGGCCACCAGGCCGAATTTCATGGAGTAGCCCAGGGCCCATTCGAAGTTGTCCACCAGCGACCAGTGATGATAGCCGAGTATATTACGGCCTTCTCTGATGAGGTCGTGTATGGTCCTGACCGCTGTGGCGATCACCCATGGTCGCAGCTTATCCTCCCTGTCCGGCACGCCGTTCTCCAGAATGAAGAAAGGCTTGCCGTATTTTGCCAGCCTCTCAACCACGATCCTTATACCCTGCGGGTAGATCTCGCCGAACATGGGCACACCGTTGGGCGGCAGGTCCCCAGTTCGCTCGCTGGGCGGGGCGACGCGCCGCACAAATCCGGTTTTTGGCTTGGTTATGTCGAAAGCCACGTCAACACCGCCGTAGATATTAACACCGACGTAGTCCCAGGTATCTTTTATCTCATCGAGCCGTTTATCTATGCCGCTGAACAGCGGTGCGCGCGTGCCCGTCACCATGTTGATGAAGATATTATTGAAGGAGTCCCTGGCTGCCCGCACGGCCAGCCTGTCGAAGAACTCTGTCCTGGCGGCGGTGAATATCAGGAAATGGTTGGCAAAGCTCACGGTGGCCTGATGCTGCAGGTTGTGGATGATGTGATAGGCTGAGCCATGGCAGAGCCCCATATTGCCCAGCACTTTGAAGTACTGGACCAGATGGTCGTGTAATGCCGGCGGGTGGTCCCCATCCACATATCCCTCGATACCGTAGATATTCGGCTCATTGAATGTCAGCCAGTCGCTGCAGTAGTCGCTGAGCTCATATGCTGTGAATTTAACAAAGCGCGAGAAGTCCGCCACGCAATCCCTGGATAGAAAGGCGCCTTTCTTCTCAAACCATATGGGGTGGGCGAAGTGGTGGAGGCAGACTATGGGGCGGATTCCCCGCTCGACCAGCCCGGTCAGCATCTGGCGGTATCGTTCGACGGCCAGCGGATCAAACAGGCCCTCCTCGGGCTCGATCCTGGCCCAGCTTACCGACAGCCGCAGAGAATTCAGACCCATGGACTGCGCGATGTCGAAATCCTGCTCGGCGTTGTGCCACCAGTTGCACGACTTTCCGCTGACGTCCCCGGTCCTGATGCCGTGAGCCTTCTCGAACTCGTACCACTGGGTATTGTCGCTGTTGCCCTCAACCTGGTAGGCGGATGTGCCGACACCCCACAGAAAGTTTGCGGGAAACTTGAGCTCGTGTGAAGAAGGGTGTGAATTCAAGTTATTTTCTCGAGGGCAGCTACGCTGCCCAGGAATGTTTTTACTCCGTAATCGTCGAAAACTACTATAACATGAAAATCCTTGTTTTGCCTGACCACACGCGTAACCCTGCCTTCACCGAAGCTGGGATGCCGGACGATATCCCCCGGCCCGAACGGTATCTCCGTAATCTGACCGGATTTCCCGGTTGCCGGCGGATGCTGTGAAGAGAGCGGGCCTGTCGGTAAAGGGCCAGCCAGGTTATGACTGACCAGCAGTGAAGCGGGGAGTTCCCTCAGGAACCGGGACGGGGTCCGATAAATGAGCTCGCCGTGTGCCAGCCGTCTTTCGGCGTAGGTCAGATACAGGCTATTCCTGGCCCTGGATATGCCGACATAGCATAGCCTGCGCTCCTCCTCCAGCTTTGATTGCTCGTCCAATGACCTGCTGTGGGGCAGCAGGCCTTCCTCAACGCCCGCTATAAAGACAACCCGGTATTCCGAGCCCTTGGAGCCGTGCAGCGTGTTGAATATGACGGCATCCTGTGAAAGCTGCGCCCCGGCGGCCTCGGAAGCCTGGCTGATCCTGCTGAGCAGGGAACTGACGGCGGCCGGAGAATTGAGGTGGTCATAGGATGCGGCCAGTGAAACGAGCTCCAGCACGTTCTCCATGCGCTCTTCGAAGCTGTCCTCCCCTTTAAGTTGCTCCAGATAGCCCGTCCTCTCAACGATCAGATTGAGCAATGAGGTCAAACCGAGACGCCTGCCCTGCGTATGCAGTTCCTGCAGCAGCGCGTTGAAACGTCCGGCTGAATTACGCGCTTGCTGGCCGAGCGAGGGCAGACCGCCCGCTGCGGCCTGTTCCAGCGCCTGGTGCAGATGGGTCCTGGTCTCGGCGGCCAGCTTCTGAATGCGAGCCAGCGTCTGCGGGCCGATGCCTTTGCCGGCCAGTTTTATCACGCGCAGCAACGCAGCGTTATCGGAGGGATTGCGTATCACCCTCAGCCAGGCGGCCAGGTCCATCACTTCACGGCGCTTATAGAAGGGCGTGCCGGTGGCCAATCTGTACGGTATCTTCTCGAGATTGAAGGCGTCCTCCAGCGCCCGCGACTGTGCGTTGACCCGGTACAGGACGGCGAAATCGCTCAGTTTCAGGCCGTGTTTGCCCGTCAGGGTTTTGATACGTGCGGCGATGAAATGGGCTTCGTCGCTGCCGTCCTTGAGCCGTATCACAGAAATAGGGCTGCCCGCCTCGCGCGATGTGGACAGCTGCCTGTTTCTGCGCATGCTGTTGCGTGCGATCAGGGCATTGGCCGCCTGCACGATGGTCTGCGTCGAGCGGTAGTTCTCATCGAGGTCGATGATCATGACTCCCGGAAAATCCCTGCGGAAGATGTCCGAGTTGCGTACCTCAGCCTGTCTCCAGGAGTAGATCGTCTGGTCCGGGTCTCCCACCACGCAGACATTGCCGTGTCCGGACCCCAGCATCTTGATGATCCGGTACTGGAGGTTGCTCGTATCCTGGAACTCGTCGACCAGTATGTATCTGAATATCTGCTGATAGCGCCGCAGGATATCGGGATTGTCCTGCAGCAGACGGCTGGTGAAAACCAGCATGTCATCGTAGTCCAGGGCGCGGTTTTTCTTGAGGGCGGACTGGTAGAGGCGATAGATGGTGGCGGATACGTCGTCCAGGCGTTCCGGCCCGACAGTTACGGCTTCAACATCCAGGCCGCTGGTCTTCAGCCGGCTGATCAGCCCCTTGATACGGCGGAGATTGGTCTCCTCGATGTTCAAGCCGGCACCGGCGATACATTGCCTGATCAGCTTGTTGCTCTCATCGTCATCGTACACAGTGAAGCCCGTGCCCATGCCGGGCACACCCTCCCTGCCCAGTATACGCAGGCAGGCGGCATGGATGGTGCTGACCGTGACGGCAGGAGGTTTTTCAAACAGCTCCGCGAGGCGCTTCTGCATCTCTGCCGCGGCCCGGCGGGAGAACGTGACGGCGAGAATGTGCCGAGGGTTGATACCCGCCCGGGAGACCATGTAGGCAATGCGGTGTACGATGACGCGTGTTTTACCGCTGCCCGGCCCGGCATATACCAGCAGCGGGCCATCCACCGTCTGTGCGGCTTTTTTCTGAGCGGGATTGAGGCCTTCTAAGGGATCCATTGCGGCCAGCGTAGATTAATAAATTCGGGTAAGTCAGATTTTCTCGAGCGGCGCCATGCTGAGCAGAAGTTTCTTCACGCCGCCCTCTTCGAAAGCCACGATTGCCTCGCGGTCCTGACCGGTCACCCTGACGCCTATCACCTGCCCATCGCCGAATTTGGCATGGCGCACGCGGTCGCCCGGGTTGATCTCGGCCATTGCCCCGTCAGCCAGCCTTTGAGGGCTCTTTTTTGCCAGCAGGTCGGCAATGTTGATGCCTTCATCCTCGTCGCGCCACCTTTTTGCGCGCACGCCCGCGCCCCTGCCGGCCTGCTCCTCGCCCGGGACCATTCCTTTACGTTCAATCAGGTGATCCGGCAGGTCGTCCAGGAACCTGGAGGGCGTGCTCTCCGAGCTCATTCCGAAGATGGCCCGGCGGACGGTATGCATCAGGTAGACATTGCGCTCGGCGCGCGTTACACCAACGTAGCAAAGTCGGCGCTCCTCCTCGAGCTCATCGCCGCCCTCCTCCATGGAGCGCCTGTGCGGCAGCAGCCCCTCCTCCAGGCCCACGATGAATACGATGGGGAACTCCAGGCCCTTGGCCTGGTGCAGTGTGATCAGTGTGACGGTATCCTCCCTGCTTTCGATCTCGTCGGTGTCCGCCACCAGGCTGACCTTCTCCAGGAAGGGCGACAGCCCCTCACCGGGCGGGAGGTCGTCGTAATCGGCGGCTACTGTGCGCAGCTCCTGGATATTCTCCCAGCGCTCTTCGCCGTCCTCCTCACCCCTGATCGTGTCGCGGTATCCCGACTTCTCCAGTACGGTGTCCATCAGTTTAACCAGGTTTAGCTGCTGCCCCTCCATGATCAGGTCGTTGAGCATGCGGTAGAAGCCGGAAAGGGCGCTGTTTATCTTGGGGCCGAATCCCGGGCCTCCGCCCTCGTTGACCGCTTTAGCGGCGGCGAACAGCGACAGGCTGTTTTCCCGCGCCCAGTTGGTGAGGTCGGACAGGGTTTTGGCCCCTATACCGCGGCCGGGGATCCTGATGATACGAGACAGGCTGATATTGTCGAAGGGATTTTGTATGATGCGCAGGTAGGCGATGGTGTCCTTGATCTCGCGCCGCTGGTAGAACCGCGTGCCGCCGACCAGTTTATACTTGAGGCCGTAGCGCATGAAGGCCTCTTCCACGGCACGCGACTGCGCGTTGGTGCGGTACATCACCACGCAGTCGCCCGGCTTGATGCCGTCGCTGCTGCACAATTTTAGAATCTCATTGGCCACGAACTGCGCCTCTTCCTGCTCGTTATAGGTCTTGACCAGATAAACGGGCGTGCCGTCCTTGTTGGCCGTCCAGAGGTCCTTTTCTTTGCGTTTCTTGTTGGCCGATATGATGGCCGAGGCCGCGCCCAGAATATTTTTAGTCGACCTGTAGTTCTGCTCCAGAACGATTACCCGGGCGTCCGGGAAGTCCTTTTCAAAGCTCAGTATATTGCGTATATCGGCGAACCTCCACGAGTAAATGGACTGGTCGGGGTCCCCCACCACGCACACGTTGCGGTGTTTGCTGCAGAGCAGGCGCACCAGTTTATATTGAATCAGGTTGGTATCCTGGAATTCGTCAACCAGCAGGTGAAGGTAGCGGGAGCGGTATTTCTCCAGTACCGCCGGATGTTGCTCGAACAGCTGAACGACCTTCATCAGAAGATCGTCGAAATCTGCAGCGTTGCTCTGCCCGAGCTGCTCCTGGTAGCGCTCATAGACGCGGCAGACGATATCGTCCCAGGGGCTTCTGGCCCTGGCGGCGAGAGCATCGTGCGTAACCTGCTGGCTCTTGGCATGGCTGATGGCATTGCGGATTTTCTGCGGGTTGTACTGCCTGGGGTCCAGGTCCAGATCGAGCAGGCACTGCTTGACCAGGCTCTGCTGGTCTTCCTCATCGTAAATAACGAAGTTGGTGTCCAGTCCCAGAGACTTGCCGTCCCTGCGCAGGATGCGGGCGCAGATGGCGTGAAACGTTCCCGCCCATACCTGATCGGCCAGGTTGCCCAGCAGCTTCTGCAGTCGCTCCTGCATTTCGCGGGCAGCCTTGTTGGTGAAGGTGACGGCCATGATATGGCGCGGGCCGACGCCTGTGGTTTTAACCAGATAGGCCATGCGGTGGGTGATGACCCGCGTTTTACCGCTGCCCGGGCCCGCCAGTATCAGCAGCGGCCCTTTGATATACTGAACGGCCTCTCGCTGGGCCTCGTTCAACCCTGCCAGTATGTCCATAGAACTACTTCTTGGTGGTCGAATTCCACTTGATCTCGATCTGATCCGGCTCCACGCCGTTGAAGGAGATACCCTCCGAGCTGCTGGTGATGACGGCTCCCGAAGGCTGCAGCGTGATGGTGGTCTTGCCGTCCGCCTGGCTGACCACGACCTTGGTGGTCTTGGCTTTGAGCACTATGTTGACGTTGTCCACAGGGAGGCCGCTGACCGGTTTGCCCCCGGATGTGAGTGAACCGATGCTGACGCCCTCCAGGTAGATATCAGCCCCGCTTGAACTGCAGGAAAGAGATACAGGAAGCAGGGCAATGACCGCTGCGAAGAGCGCGATCAAACTGATATTGAAATGCTTCATCTAAGGGCACCTCCTGTTCACGATGATAATTGAAGTGAAATCAGGGCTGAAAACGAACACTCATGCGGCTGCCGCTTAATTATAGCATCATGGGGATGGATTCGTGCCGGATTCCGGTATCGCGGGTACCCGGAAGGTTGGGGAATGTTTGCAGCGTACTCCGGTTAGAGTTTGCGGCGGGAGTTTTACCCTGTTTTATCTGCGTGGTTTGAGTTGCCGTCTTTATGCTGCCGCGGATTCAAATGGGGAGTGGTGTGTTGCGAGGGGTAGATGATCAGGTCGAATACAGGGGGATTTTTATCGCTGTATGCGGAGGCGCCGTTGGCGCCATGCCGGTATACTATCGCTATGCTGACGGAAGCATGAATGTCCACCCTGCCGAATAGGGCGGGTATATGCACTATCTGCGGGGTGACAACATTGACCGGCGTGGTCGGCTGAGGCGCGGGATCGGTAGCCGGGGTATGAGTGGTCGGTTGTTCCGTCTGGGGTATGGTCAGATCGTCCACCAGGCACCTGTTCCTGCCCTCATGCTTGCAGCGGTACATGAAGTCGTCCGTCCTGGCCAGGATGCTTTTATCCATATCCTCGGGCTGCGCGATTGTCCCGCCGATTGAAACGGTCACCTTGATCGTATCGGAACCGTATCGCAGGGCGGCGTTCTGTACGGCGGCTCGAACCCTTTCCGAGGTGGTGAGCAACCTGCGCTGGTCCACATTGACCAGGACCAGCATGAACTCATCTCCACCCCAGCGGAAGATGAAATCGAAGGGCCTGATGTTGGACAGTATTGTCCGGGCCACCATTTTTAAAACCTCGTCGCCGGCTTCGTGACCGTAGGTATCATTGACCAGTTTCAGATTATCTATATCGGCGAAGAGCGCTCCGAAGGTCGAGCCGTAGCGTTTAAGCTCGGCCAGCTTTTTCTGCAGTGTGATATCTGCGAAACGCCGGTTGCCGACGCCGGTGAGGCCGTCATAGGTTGAGAGCTTCTCCAGGTCGGCGGCATGTTGCTTTATGTGCAGCAGCGAGGAATTATCGTTGAAACTCTGAATGCCGCCTACGACATTGCCGTCGCTATCCCGTATGGCGTTGACCTTGACCAGCACGGGAATCCTGTGCCCGTCCCGGTGCTTCAGGAAGGTGTTGATCTCCCTGCTGTCGCCGTCCTTCATCACCGCCAGAATGGGGCAACTCGATTCGCAGAGGGGATGGCCCTTCTCGTCCACATGAACCAGGATATTATCGAAGCAGCCCTTCCCCACCACTTCGTCGCAGGAATAGCCTGTGATATGCTCGGCGGCCCTGTTCCAGTAGGTGATGGTCCTGTTGGTGTCTACGAAGTATACGCCGTCGTAAAGGTTATCAAGCAGCTCCCTGTATAAAATCGTCTGCATCGTCACCGAACCGAGTCCTGTACCATAATAGACATGTTCACCACCAGCTTTGCAGTAGAAACCTTGGGGAGGGGGAAACAGAGGTTAAAAAGTAAACTGCTACATATTACTTTATAGAAGTTCGCAAAGCCCAAATCCCAGCGTATTATAAAATATTCCGGAAAAAATTTCCGCTTTATCTTAATTAAGTGCGGTCGGCCAGCCAGACCCCCATGTCGCTGAATACCCTGTCCTTGCCTGGCTCATTGTGAACCTCGTGATAGAAGCCCTCGTATATCTTGAGCGTCTTGTCCTTCGAGCCGGCCTTGGCATAAAGGGATTTGGCGCCCTCCTGGTTGACCAGCTTGTCCTCCGTGCCCTGCAGGATGAGCAGCGGTATGGTGATTGACTGCAGATGCGGCTCGACGGCCTTCATGGTTGAAAACAGCTCAGAGCCGAGGCGGGCGGTTATCTTTCCGCGAAAGACCAGCGGATCCTTGTCGTAGGCTTCCACCACAGACTTGTCCTGGCTGATATAAGAGGAGTCCAGCGCCTGCACGCCCATCCTGGGGGTGACCGCGGAGAGAACCCTTGCCACGGCGATGACGGCCGGTGAGATGCCCTCACCCGGCTTGAGAGCGGGCGCGGATATTACCAGCCCGACCAGGTCGTTCTGATGCTGGAGCGCATAGGCGGTGGCGATCAGGCCTCCCATGCTGTGGCCGTAGAGGAAGACCTTTTTACCGGGATGGTCCTTGTGCGCCATCTGGTAGAGGGTGTGGAGGTCCTTCAGGTAGCTCTGGAAGCGGTCTATATAAACCCTCTGGCCCTCCGACTTGCCGTGGCCGCGGTGATCGAGACCGTAAATCGCGTAGCCCAGGGGGACGACTTTGTTGACGAGGTTATGGTAGCGGGAGATGTGCTCGCCCAGCCCGTGCGCCACCAGTATCACGGCCTTGACTTCGCCGTCAGGCAGCCAGCATTTCCAGTAGAGATTGAAATTCGCGGTACCCTTAAAATTACCCTCTTTCTGCTGCATAATAGCCTCCCCCATTTTTGCCCATATTATGCTCTTGCAGGTCACAGCCGACAAGTCAGATTGAAATGACGTGCCGCATGGCCCCGATATTTGTCTGCGGAATGTGAAAAACGTAAAATTTACAGGCGGTTTTTAAATATGCTGAGAGCAGTACTGTTCGATCTGGACAATACCCTCATCCTGTTCGAGGAGGTCAAATTCCTCGACGGCTACTATCCCCGGCTGGCGGCCAGGTTCGAAGGCGTTTTCCCCGACGGGCAGTTCGCCGAAAGGCTGATGAAGGCCACTGTACAGCTGCGCCATAACGACGGCAGCACGGTTAACCGGGAGCTCTTTATCCGGACCCTGTGCGACGGTCTGGATGTCAGCCGGGAAGACGTCTGGGCCAGGTTCGAGCAGTTCTTCAGCCTGGACTTCGATGTTTTCCGGGATACCGTGATGGCCACTCCGGGGGCAGGCAACGTCTTCAGGCATGTAAAAGAGCGCGGATTGAAGCTGGTGGTGGCCACCAATCCCATCTGGCCGCTCTCCGTGCAGAAGAAGAGGATTTCCTGGGCCGGAGTGGGAGATACTGAAGTCGATCTGATCACACATATCGATAATATGAGCTATTGCAAGCCTCAGTTCGGATATTTCAGGCAGATCTGCCGGTTGATCGGTGTCCGGCCAGAGGAATGCATGATGGTGGGCGATGACCCGGCCAACGACATGGTGGCCGCCAAAACGGGCATGAAGACCTATCAGACGACGGACAGCCGCGCCCACTCGGAACAGCCCCTGGAAGTCAGCAAGAAGATCATCGGAAACAACCTCGAGGGCATACCCCCGGCCGATTTCAGCGGCCCGCTGAGCAAGGCCCCGCCCGCCATCGACAGCCTCCTCGCGATTTAAACCCCATCATCAAAGCTATCCCGGATATAATCTTTGCATTACACAAACTATTTGTATTATACTAACTAACAGGTGGTCTTTTATGACGGAAAAGAGTGAGGCGATCGACCGGATTTTAAGCCGGGTTGAGGGCGCTTTCCGGCAGCTTTTGCCGCTGGCGCACCAGGAACTGCTGGACCTGGACCTGACCACGCCGCAGCTGAAGGTTGTGCTGCTTCTCTATCTCGGCGGACCTGCGCGCATGAGCGCGCTGGCCTCCGCGTTAGGTGTAACTCTGGCGACCGCCACCGGCGTTGTGGACCGCCTGATGGACAGGGGTATGGTACTGAGAGAAAACAGCAGTGAGGACCGAAGAGTCGTGGTCTGCCGTCTGTCTGAGAAGGGACACGAGCTTACGGACAGGCTGTACATCTCCGCGCGTGAGCGGGCCCGCGACCTCCTGCAGGGACTGACCGAGGCACAATTAAACAAGCTGGACGAGGCGCTGAGCTCCCTGTAGGGCGGCGCCGTATAGGAGATAAAATGAACATAGTTGTCACCGGTGCTACCGGTCATATCGGCAATGTGCTGGT
>CAZDXZ010000042.1:5204-13776 GCA_964509615.1 uncultured Dehalococcoidales bacterium | reverse complement strand
CATCGTCAACTGCGCCGCCATGGTAACCCTCAAGGACGGCAAGGTCTCCGCCGCCCGGATCTGCCTCAACGCCGTCCACGTCATCCCCTACAGGGCGGTGCAGGCCGAGCAGACGGTTATAGGCAAGAAAATAGACGAATCGCTGGCTGAAGAAGCTGGGCAAGCCGCTGTATCGGCAGCCAAGCCCCTCGAGCACAACAAGTACATGGTGGCAGTCGCCAGGACGCTGGTCAAAAGAACGCTGCTGGCCTGTGCTGAGAAGTAGTACATGACTGATTTGCTTGATATCATCGCAGGTCTGTTGAAGAAGGGTGAAGACCTGGTGATTGCCAGAGTCATCAGCGTCAAAGGTTCCAGTCCGCGCCATCTGGGATCAAGCATGATCGTGCGCAGGGACGGAAAGATCGAAGGAACCGTAGGCGGCGGCCTGATCGAAGCGGGAGCTATGAGAGAGGCCGTTAAGCTATTTCGTGAAAAAGGCTACGCCAGACTATTATTTGATATGACGGGCGATGATGTCACGGTGGCTGATATGGTATGCGGCGGAACATGCGAACTGCTGGTTGAATATCTGCCTGCAGACCACGGCACACAGGAAGCATTTGAGAGGCTGCTCGCGGGCAGGCGCCACAACCATAGAAGTTATTTAGTCACAGCGCTGCCTGCCACCGATACAGGACCCGGGCCGCTGGAACACAGCGTGGTAGCTCCGGGCAGCACCTGTGCCACCGGTTCGGACGGATCTGTGGAATTGTCGGCCAGGCTGACCGATACCGTATGGGGTTTAAATGAACCTGCACTGGTGGATATAGACGGCCATCAGTTCTGGGTGGATATCGTACTGAATACAGGTACCCTGTATATCTTTGGAGCGGGACATATATCGCGCGAGGTAAATGATCTTGCCGTGAGGGTGGGTTTCTCAACTGTGGTGCTGGACGACCGCGCCGAATACGCCAACGAGCAGAGGTTTGCACCGCCCGCCGGGGTTATTGTGCTTAAATCTTTCGACAATTGTTTTAACGGCCTGCAGCCTGACGATAACAGCTATGTGATCATTGTCACACGGGGCCATGCTTATGATAAAACAGTGCTGGCGCAGGCATTAAATTCAAAAGCCGGCTACATAGGCATGATCGGAAGCAAACGCAAGAAGGATGCGGTATACAAGGCATTGATAGCAGAGGGTTTTTCCGCAGCACAGCTCGAGAAGGTGCATTGCCCCATCGGCATGAAGATCGAAACCGAGACTCCTGCTGAGATAGCTGTCAGCATTGTGGGGGAACTGATAGATAAAAGGGCACAGAGGAGGAAATGGAAAAGCCGCGCGTAACGGCCGTTATACTGGCGGCCGGATATTCAGCGAGGATGCAGCAGTTTAAACCGTTGCTGGACCTGGGTGGACAACCGGTGATAGACCGTGTAATTACATCGTTCATGGATGCCGGGATAAAGGATATACGCGTTGTCGCGGGGTACAACAAAGAGAAATTGATTCAGGCATTGACCGAAGTGGATGTAAAAGTAATAATCAACGAACGTTTTGCGGATGGCATGTTCACGTCGGTTCAAGCGGGAGTGAGGAGCCTGGATGCAAATACAGAGGCGTTTTTTCTTATGCCCGCCGATGTGCCGCTGGTGAGGCCTGCGACAATTCGATATCTTGCAGAATCGCGCAATCTTCAGCCGGATAAGATATTGATTCCCGTATTTGATTCAAGAAGGGGCCATCCTCCCCTTATCGCCTCCAGCTTCGCCGGGGCGATAATCGATTACAGTGGAGAAAACGGCCTGGGCGGCATATTTAATCTGTATAGCAGTGACATCGTAACTTTGCCTGTTACCGACAGTAATATTTTGCTGGACATGGACACGCCCGAAGAGTATGCATTGCTGTGCGAAAAATCTCGGAGGATGGACATTCCGACCGCGGCTGAATGCGAAGTAATAATGAAGGATGTCCAGCGGGCGCCGGATGCAGTGATCACTCACTGCAAAGCAGTGGCACTGGTTGCAGGGTCAATTGTCGATGAGGTAAACCGTTGCGGTGGCAACATCGACAGGGAGATTGTAACGGCCGCCGCGCTGCTGCACGACCTGGCGAGAGGCAAGCCGGACCACGCGGCAAAATCGGCAGATATAATACGAGGGAGGGGATTTTCCGCAGTGGCCGAACTGGTGGAGACCCACATGGATATAGTCCCCGGCCGCGGTGACGAAGTTAGCTCTTCAGAGATACTTTACCTGGCGGACAAGCTGGTCAGTGGAGACAGGGTCGTTAATCTGCAGGACCGTTTCGGAAAGGCCAGGGATAAATTCGGAGATAACCCGGATGCGGCCGGCAAGATCAGGTCCCGCTATGAGAATGCGATTAATATCTTGGAGCGAATTGAAGCCCGGACGGGCAGACTCGACATCAGAAGCCTTATGACGGTGGGAGCATAGATATGAGCTCGGAACAGGTAATAATCAATAACGTTGAGTGTTTACGCCATATGCGTATTACACCTTGATAACGATCTGGAGAAGATCATTCAACATATGATAGAAGAGAAAAACACCCCCTTACGGTCGGGTAGACGTGCCGGACGGGAAATGTGAATAAATCTGTGGAGATGATTCGGCTGTTACATTTATCTTTGCACGTGGATCGAATCCGGAGGTGTATGTAAGATGTTGTTCTCAATGTTGCTGGCGATTCTGGGTTTAATGATGGGCATGGCGGCCAGAAATAATAAATCCGTTAAAGACCTGCTCAGTGTGCGCAGTGCTACATATGTCATTATGACCAAGGATGGAACGAGAGGCAGGCGCTATATGATCAGGAACGGGAAATTCTCCACAGACACGGTGCTCAAGGACTACGACTTGGCTCTGGTTTTTGAGAATGCCGACATCGGATTCAAGACGCTGGCCCTGGGTGGAGACACAGGCCTGCAGGTGGCCATGAACAACTACAATTTAAAGCTGGATGGCAATCCCGCCATGTTCAACTTCTTCGGCATTCTTCTGTCGGTTTGCATGGGTATGATGAAGAGGAAGTGAACCGGGGCTTCCTGTAAAAAGTTAGGGGTAAGAAAATGAAAATAAATCTTAGTTACGGCAAGTTTATTAAGATAGAAGATTATGAGAACGATTCCGTGGTGGAGGTGCCCGATAATTGCACGGTGCGGGAGCTGCTGGCGCTTCTTAAGCTGCCGGCCTATGTGCAGAAGGCTGTTATAGTTCATGTAAACGAGGAGCCGGTCTGGAACGCCACCGTCCTCAAGGATAACGACACTGTCAAATTATACAGGCTGGTCAGCGGTGGTTAAAGCCAATGCTACAAAATATAAAGATCTGAATATATGAACATCGGTTCTGATATAATAGGGCACTTAAACAGGAGGTTGCAGCTATTAATGTTTCAAAAGCCTACGATACTGAAAATAGTTTGTGTTCTCATTTTGACCGGCATGATTATCCTTGCAGCGCTCGCCGGTTGCGTCGGCGAAAAGGAGAAAACTCTCAGTGTTTTCGCAGGTGCAGCAAGCAAGCCGGCGCTGGATGAAGCAGCTAAGGCGTTCGAAGCTGAAACAGGTATTAAAGTTTACTGTACCTACGGCGGATCAGGCACTGTCCTTTCACAGATGAAACTTTCGAATACGGGTGATTTGTATATACCCGGCTCACCCGATTACATACCCAAGGCTGAAAGACAACATGTTATTAATCCCGGTACTAGTAAGATAATTGCCTATTTGATTCCTGTCATTGCGGTACAACACGGTAATCCTAAAAATATTCAATCGCTGTCGGACCTGGCTAGACCAGGTATAACAGTCGGCATTGGAAATCCTGACGCAGTCTGCCTCGGGTTATATGCTGTTGAGATACTTGATTATAATAACCTTTTAACGGATGTCGGCAAGAATATAATAACGCAGGCAGAAAGCTGTGAAAAAACTGCCGGCTTGCTATCCTTAAAGGCGGTTGATGCGGTAATAGGCTGGCATGTCTTTCACGATTGGAATCCTGACAGTATAGACGTGGTCTATATCAGGCCTGCACAGCTTCCGAGGGTTGCTTATATTCCTGTAGCTATATCCGTATTCAGCCGTGATACTGATAGTTCCGGTAAGTTTATGAACTATCTGATTTCCAAAAAGGGGCAGGATATTTTCAGCAAATGGGGGTACATTACTACGGAAAGCGACGCTCGTAAATTCGCTCCGGATGCGTCAATCGGGGGCGAATACAAGCTGCCGGAAATCTACAAAGAACTGGTTAAATAGACATGAGCATGTCCGAGTTCATATGTACCTAAACTTCAAGCGGATTGTGAAGCCGGACGTAGAAAAGTCTTAATAATTGGCCTAGTATAATTGTGCGGGCGGGCTCTCCGAATAGCAGGTACGGCGAAATGATCAATATATCTAAAGGGGTATTCGGCGAAAGAGTATTTAAACTTGCGGGCATAGGCGCACTGATTCTACTGCTGGTTTTCTTTGTTGGCATTGTCCTAGCCATGCTTACCTACACAGATTGGGAGACCTTCTGGCTTGCGCTTCTTTCCATGGAAATCATTTATGCTGTGACGCTAAGTTTGTTTACGGCCACGGTAGCAACCATTGTTTCAGTAATTATTGCCATACCTGTGGCTTATACCATTTCTAAATCACAATTCTGGGGAAAAGATGTAATAGACAGCCTGCTTGATTTACCTATCGTGATATCTCCTATTGCCCTGGGTGCTGCTCTGTTAGTCTTTTTTAATACCGGTGTAGGCGCAGCTATCAATACACATGTTAGATTTGTGTTTGCCATCCCGGGAATTATTCTGGCACAGATAACCGTGGTGTGCGCGTTGGCGGTCAGACTACTAAAATCTACTTATGATAGCATTGATCCTCGATATGAGCAGGTCGGTAGAACATTAGGTTGCAGTAAACCGGAAGCATTTTTCAGGATCACAATGCCGTTGGCAAAAAATGGACTTATCTCTGCCTGCATACTGACGTGGGCGCGGGCTATAGGTGAATTTGGAGCAACGGTTATGCTGGCCGGGGCAACTGCAATGAAGACAGAAACGTTACCCATCGCTATCTTCTTGAGTTTTGCTTCCGGTGATATCAGCAAAGCTATAGCTGTCATTTTCATACTTATTGCCATAGCTATAGCTGCACTGTTGATTATGCGAAAACTCATCGGTAAAAGATTTGCTCTATGATACATATTAAGAACCTCTGGCTGCATGCAGGCAAATTCATCTTGAAGCAGATCGACCTGTTAGTTAATAAACAGGAATATCTTGTTATCCTGGGGCCTACGGGTGCGGGCAAGACGGTGCTATTGGAATGCATCGCCGGGCTGCACAGAATTAAAGTGGGGGAGATATGGATAAACGGTAGAAATATTACCCGCCTGACCCCGGAAGAAAGAGGTATCGGGTATGTGCCGCAGGATTATATTCTTTTCCCGTTTCTAAATGTGCGTCAAAATATAATTTTTGGGCTGAGACAAAATAAATATACAAAAACTGAAGTAGAGGACCGAGTGAAAACTCTATCGAATATGCTTAATATCTCGCACATCTTGGAACGTGATACTCACACTCTGAGCGGGGGGGAAAAACAGCGTGTTTGCATAGCGCGTGCCCTGGCTTTGTCTCCCAGAATTCTGCTGCTGGATGAACCTTTGAGCAGCCTGGATATTCAGACTTCGAAACATCTCAGGTTGGAACTGAAGAGAATTCACGATGAGCTTGGCGTTACGACAATACATGTAACACATAATCAGGCGGAGGCAGAAGAGATTGCGGATAGGATAGCTATCTTAAGTAACGGAAAGTTAGAACAGGTTGATAAACCGCATGAAATATTTTTCGCCCCTAAAAATGAAATAGTATCCAACTTCGTCGGGGCATTGAATATTATGCGATGTGATTCATGCCGAATCCTCGGCTCAGGTTTGACGGAGGCAAATTGCGGCGGGATGCGCATAATTCTACCGGTTGAAGATGACCAGGTTCAAAAAATAGCTGTCTCACCTCGTGATGTCTATATCTCTGATATGCTGCCGCCACGACCATCGCTGAATCATTATAAAGGGGTTATTACCAATACGATGATTTCGGGGAATATGGCTAAGATAGAAATTCAGGTGGCATCCAATTCAATTAAAGCAGAAATTCCCGTTGAACTTTATGATGAGATGAACCTGTCAGCCGGAAAAGAGATCTTCATAATATTGAAATTGAAAGCATTGAAAGTATTGTCCAATAATTACACATAAATTTAATAAAAAAGAAGAAACTTTGCCGGAGCGTTTCCTCCATTTTTTACCGATAAAGGCTGCTGTTGAATGCTGCAGGAGATCATGAAGTAGGTTAAGGTAAAGCGGCTACTTGCCTGACATCGCGAATATCCAGAAGCCGGTATTCATTTTTTGAGACCACGCCGCCAGTAGTCAGCGAAAGCCGTCGTGAGAAGATGGGACCGTTGATCACCACCGTATGGTATTCACCGTTTTCACCGCAGGGGTCTATATTGTTTTTCTTGAGATAATCTCTGAATGAAGAGTCCACCATTCGCCCCACCCATTTTTCATCCATATATTTGGAATTAACGCCTACTATGACCGCCTCGAAGCCGAGCCGAATAAACCGGTCGAGCAACTCATCCGTAGGTTTGCCCCAGAGAGGTTCCTGCGCCTCTATGCCTATTTCGCCGCACACTCTTTCCACCCATTCCTTATGCACATCCAGGTAGATGTCGCCGAATATCATGCCTTTGACTCCGGTGGGAAGCAGTGCCCGCACCCCCGCCTTGAAATCACGCTCATAGCCGTCCCAACTCGTCTCGTACTGTACCACCTGTATACCCATAGCGGCGCCCTGCTGCTTTATCAGGTCGGCGTTTGTTCCGTGAAACCTGACCCTCTTCTCATCGTTGGAGATGAAATTCACCAGATGCGAAACTTTATAGCCGCGTTGCAGCCCTTCATAAAGCGCCATGCAGCTGTCCTTGCCCCCGCTCCATGATACGATGTAGTTGGATTTTTCAATTTCATCCATTCTTTACTCCTGTGATTCCCGCTCGCTGTAATATTCATCCAGGTAGTCCAGGATGTCGCCGCGGGATAGTGGTCTTTTAAGGCTGTAATCGTAGAGTGTATATTCGTGGTCAGGGCTTTTAAGAGGTTTGAACCAGATATTCGGAGGTTCGTCATCGCGGTGTGTGAATCCAGCCCTGTGATTGAGCTCCAGCCATGTATCCCACATATATGAGCTGGCCTTTTTAAGCTCAGCCGGCTTTTTTTCGATGCCTGTGATGGCCGAGTAGAGGTCGGCCAGAGTCTGCAGGCTATAGAAGCGAGAGATATAAAGGCGGTGGCACTGGCCGAGGATATTGAAGAGACCGAAGAAGTCCTCACCGTGCTTGGCCAGGCGTCCCAGGTTGAAGGAGTCATTTGAAAAGAGGCGATTAATGTCCGGCGGTGAAACGCCGCATCGCTCGGCCTGTTTCTTTAAATCGGCGAGAGGCCATCCCGGGCTGTAGGAGGGCGCTCCCATGGCGGGGGCCACACCCAGCGTGCGGCCCGGATGCACCAGCATGCCAAGGTGCATGGGCAGGAACCCGCTCATCCGTGGATCGAAGGCAATAAACTGTCCTTTGACCACATTCTGCACACGGCCGGCAGCAAGATTGCCAATTTTACGGGCGGCGCTCAGGACACCATCGCACAAAACAGCGCCGAATCCTTCGCGGGCGGCTGTCATGCGTACCAGGGCCAGTAATGTATCGTAGCTGCGGTCGAGCGCGATGCCGTTTGTGTCACTTTTATTAATGATCCCCTGCTCGTAAAGAGTAATCACGAAATCGGCCAGGCCGTTGAAGCTGTAGACGCGGTCAAGCCCCAGCCTGTTGATTTCGTCGTAGTACTTGATAGCCATGGCATATCTCTCGGCAGGCGTCCCTTCGCTGCTATGGCCAAGGGCGGGAGAGTAGGTCATGGCGGACATTTCCATAAAAACGGCTGTATCGTAATTAGTGCGGCAGCCGGGCAGGTCCAGGCGGTCCTTATCGGACAACGGACAGGTTGCGCAGGCGATTTTTTTACGCGCCGCCTTGTGAGATTCGTAGAGCTCCGCCTTGATTTCCTTCAAATCGGCCGGATAGGGCATGAGCTCGGAGGAGTTGCGGGCCACCACACCGGGAGGTATCCAGGCGGAGGTCATGGTCATGGCGCCGCCCTTCATCATCTCGCCCCTTAAATGATAGCCGGTGATCTTCTCCAGTATCCCGTCGACCAGCGACCGCAGCCGTTTTGGATCGGCCACCTCGATCGACCGGCTGCCCATGCAGACCACGATGGCCTTGAGCTTTTTGGAACCCATCACGGCAGCCAGGCCGCCGGAGCCGATAGTCCCTCCCTTATCGATGTGTGTGACCGAAATTGAGGATAGTCGTTCCCCGGCTATCCCAATGGGGATAATGCTGCAGGGAGAATGTCTCAGCCTGAGCTCGTCAGTCGAGTCGAATCCGTCCATACCCCAGATATCGGAAGCATGCTTCAGACTGACATTGTCGTC
>CAZDXZ010000042.1:4007-5104 GCA_964509615.1 uncultured Dehalococcoidales bacterium | reverse complement strand
GGCAGCATCTTCTCCATGTTGGGGACGTTGCCCTCCTGGCCGCCGTCGGGTATGGGCCGCAGTGCGATCTCGGGCAGCACGTCGTCCTTGGGGGTGACACCGAACCTGCAGGTCATAGCCCTCATAAGCTGGAAAATGCGCTCGCCTGCCTTGAGAATAGCGTCCTGATCGACTCCCCAGCCTGTGGAGGCGTTTATCATATCCACTATCGACTGCGTGGACATCATGGCGAAATGGCAGATGCCCAGCGCGTCAGTCAGTGAGCGCCAGTCCTGCGAGAGTACGACCATGGGGGCCTTATCGTCTCCCCAGCGATCTCCCGGGTTGAGGCCCAGGTCGGGATTGCCCATACCGTTCTCCACCAGGTAGGCATCGCTTTTATTGTGGTCGGCGCCGCGGTTGCTGGTGGCGTAGGCCAGTCCCATGCAGCAGTAGGCGCGCGGGTCGTGCATGGGGAACTCCAGACCTTTGACCTGCATGGCCTCGCCGGGGCGGTTATAACGGGCGGCCATGCGCTTGGTACCTTCCTGCACGATCTTGCCGAAGCCCTCATTCTTAGCGATAAGATCGATCAGCTTGAGAGTGACATCTATGTCGCCCCACTTCAACTCCAATCCGCCCGTATCCTTTGTGGTGATTACACCTTTCTCATAGAGATAGAAGGCGAAGGCGGCGCTGGAGCCGCTGCTGATGCTGTCAAAGCCGTAGCCGTTGCAGAGCTCGTTGAATCGATTAACGGCACCCATGTCGGCTATCATGAGCTGCGGACCCCAGGCGATGAGAGTTTCATATTCAGGGCCCTCGGTGGGCTTGTCGGTTTTGAAACGTCCTTCCTTAATGTGAAGCACCTTGCGGCAGCCGATAGGGCAGCCGAAACAGGCCGTATTTCCAACCTGGTATTGCTCAGCCTGAGTCACGCCGCTGATGTCGGTGGACTCGGGCATGGTGGCGATGGTGTAATACTTGGTGGGCGTGTCGCCGTAGGCTATGCCCGAATCAACCCATCCGCAGGTCCCCGTATCGTGCATGATGGTTGTGACAAAGCCCGATTTGACTTCCTCCATGGC
Source organism: uncultured Dehalococcoidales bacterium (assembly GCA_964509615.1). Lineage (GTDB taxonomy): Bacteria > Chloroflexota > Dehalococcoidia > GIF9 > UBA5629 > CAIMUM01. The sequence continues at coordinate 4,037 of CAZDXZ010000042.1, read as the reverse complement.
GCCACGGGCGAATTCTCTGAACTTCTCAGG
>CAZDXZ010000042.1:1881-3907 GCA_964509615.1 uncultured Dehalococcoidales bacterium | reverse complement strand
GGTGAGCGGGAAGCGACCACCCAGCGGCTGAAGCTTGGGCCTCCCGTGCCGGTCAGCAGTCCGGTCATGAAAATGAGCGGATTATCGGGACCCATGGGGTCCGTCTTATCGGTGGTGAGGTCCGCCAGATAGCGGCAGGCGATACCTCCTGCGCCTATGAAATCGCGGGCGTACTGCTCGTTCAGTGGTTCGTCTGTCAGTTCTTTCTTGGTAAGGTCGACAACCAGTATTTTGCCCATGTATCCGTTCATGTCGGCCCCTCCTTGTATGTTAATTTTGCGGACGAGCTAAAGACCCGTCCCGCTGGCAAGATTAAAAGTCTACCGGTTTGCCGTCGTAGGCGCACATGAACATCTTCTCAAGATCATTGTTGTCTGCGACCCGGGTGACGGCGATGGTCATGGCCTCGTTCACGGCTCTGTCGACAAGTTCGGTCATGGCCTTCACGTATTTGTCTTTATCGATCTTAAGGTCTTTGACTGAAGGGCTTTGCCCGATATCTTTCATCAGTTTTCGTACAGCTGCAATAAGCGCTTTGCAGCATTCTTTATCGCTACCCTGCGCAATACCGCAAAAACGAGCGATCTGGGCATATCTCTGGAGGGACTCTTCCGAACCGTTTGCTATGTATTCCATTGTATATGGAAGGAACAATCCCATGGCGACGCCGTGGGGGGTATGGAAGATGCCGCCCAGGGCGTGGCCGCAACTATGCGCCAGCCCGGCCATGCCGTTACCGAAGCAGGTGCCGGCCTGGCAGGCTGCATACATCATGTATTTGCGGGCCTCCTCATCCTTGCCGTTATCGCAGGCTTTTTTAAGATTTTCGAAGATATATTTTATGGCGATCAATCCCGGCCCGTCCGTAAATGGCGTGCGCCATGTCGCTGTATAGCCTTCGATGGCGTGGGTGAGTGCGTCCATACCTGTGGATCCTGTTACATTGGGCGGCATACTCATGACCATACGGGGATCAAGGATGGCCACATCGGGCAGCGTTTCGTAAGAGCCCAGAGCAACCTTCCTCTGCCCCTCGACATCTGTCAATACGATCGCCCAGGTGGCCTCAGAGCCCGTCCCGCTGGTGGTGGGGATGCAGATCAGGCGCGCCTTGGCTCTGAGATTGTAGAAATCTGATGGCGACATATCCAGCGGACCAATGCCTGCGCAATAGCAAACCATTGTTGATTTACAGGCATCCATGGAAGACCCGCCGCCCACTCCGATGAACAGGTCGGGTTTAAAGTCCTTGGCTATAGCCGTCGCCTTCTCCACTGTCTGGATCGAAGGGTCAGGTTCGACTCCGTTGAAAACCTTGTATTCGATATTAGCAGCCTTCAGTTCAGCTCCTACCAGTTCTATCAGACCGAGCTTGGTGATGTTCTTGTCCGTTACAATAAAGGCGCGTTTAGCCAGGACAGTGTTCAGATATTGCAGGGAATCGTCCCCGAAGACGGTAAATGGGACACCGAAAAACTGCATAATTCTTCCTCCTCAGTATAAATACCAGGAAATTTTAATATCGTTAATTATAGAAGCTGCTATTCCGGATACTCGGTCTTGACTTGCGTCACGCAGTTAACCAGTTCCTGTGCCGCCTTGACAGCGCGCATGACCTTGCCCATGTTGCCCGTGAGCTTCAGCTGGCGCGTAACGATGGCCTGAATGGGGTCGACTTTCTTCTCGGCCACCTTTCGCCAGGTTGCTATTGAAGCCGAAAGAACGAATTCCGGCTTATACTTGTCCTTCTCCGCCGCCGGTATGACATCGACTTTGCGGCATTTGCCATGCCACAGGTCTACATACTGGTAACCGGGCTCTTTGACTGCGCCGCCCGGTTCGATGATGAAATAGAAATCACCTTCCCATGTTTTTGCCGCGTCCTCATATGGTTTGCTTGCGTTGATTGCATTCATGAACGCGGTTGCCCACTCCAATGTTCCAAATACTGCCATACCGAACCTCCCTTAATTAGTTTTGCTGGTATTCTATGCGGACGGAAAAGGGATGTCAACAGAGATCAGTT
>CAZDXZ010000042.1:0-1781 GCA_964509615.1 uncultured Dehalococcoidales bacterium | reverse complement strand
TCCTGCAAAGGCGGGGAGGCAAAAGGTTGAGCAGGCAGGCGAGGGAAAGCCAGGATGATCAGGGAGTGACTCTGGCAGAGATAAAGCGTCTCGTACAGGAGCAGAAACAGTCTCAGATGGAGCTCGAGGCGAAGATCGACGAGCTGGAAAAGCTGCTGTAGGATGTGGCGCTGTGGGTTGCGGGCAGGCCGGTTCAGCTGAAGTTCAAGGTTACCACCATACACCGTAATCAGTAAGAGGAGCATCTGAATGCAAAATGATCATGAGCACCATGTCCAGGCCGGCATCAATCCGGAGTTGAAAGAGCATACTCTGCTATTCGAGCGCAAGATCTACAAGGTCGGGGAAAATGTGTACTGCGCGGTCGGGTATAACCTCGCCAACATCATTATGGTCGAGGGCAAAGACGGCGTGGTGATTGTCGATACCGGCATGAATATCGACCAGGGCCGGCAGGTTATGGCCGATCTGAAGAAGATAACGGCCAAGCCGGTGGCCGGCATCATCTACACGCATCATCACACCGATCACGTGCAGGGCACTGAAGCCTTTATCGATATCAAAGATGCCGCCTCCTTTCCCATCATTGCTCATGAAACGCTCATGCCGGAATACATACATGAGAGCGGCTTCATAGGTCCTATAATGAGCGCTCGCGCCATGTCCATGTACAACAGTGTACTGGACGGTGAGGATGTCAGGGACATGAACGCCGGTATCGGGCCTCTTTTTACATATGGCCTTAACGCTTTTATCCCGCCCACGCAGACCTTCAGCGACATGATGAACGTCACCCTGGCCGGAGTACGCATGGAGTTGCACTACGTGCCCAGCGAGGCCCATTCCGAGCTCTGCGTTTACCTGCCCGACTCTAAGATACTGCTGTCGGCAGAGGTCATCCAGGACCACTGCTTCCCCAACATATATACTCTGAGAGGTGCGGTGTATCGCAATCCATCCACCTGGTACCGCAGCATAGATGCAATACGTGGATTCGCCGCGGAAGCGGAACACATGGTATTGCAGCACGGCACTCCACTGTCGGGAAAGGATAATATTCAGCAGGTGCTGATGTATTACAGGGATGCCATCCAGTATACGCACGACCAGACGCTGCGCTATTCCAACAAAGGCTACTCCAAGGATGAGGTGGCCGGGCTGGTGAAGCTGCCGCCGCACCTGGAGAATTTCAGCCCCTGGCTGCGGCCTTTCTATGGCTCGGTAAAGCACTCCGTGCCGCAAATCGTCTGCGGAAGCATCGGTTGGTTCGACGGAGACCCGTGCTATCTGGATCCCACTCCGCGCATCGAGTACGCACGCCGCTTGGTCCGGCTGATGGGTGGCAGGGAGAGGGTGATGGAAGAGGCCGAGAAAGCCTTCACCGCGGGGGATCCGCAATTCACCGCCGAGCTCACCTCTTATCTCATCCGTATTGACCAGGACGATATGGAGGCCCGCCAGCTGAAAGCCGCGGCTTTCCGGCAGCAAGGTTACGCGGCCATAAATGCTACCTGGAGGGGCTTCTATCTCACGGCAGCCAGGGTGCTGGACGGCTCTTTTGATCCCAATCCTATTTACAACCTGGTGGGATTTGCCCTGATATCGCCCGAGGTGCTCAAACGCTTTCCAGCCTTGAGCCAGGTGGAGGGACTGCCGGTAAGGCTGAAAGCCGAGGAAACGCTCGATGTGAATGCATCGGTAGGATTTCGTTATTCGGATGTTAACGAGTACTACACAATCGAGATACGTCGCGGTGTGGCCGAGGTGCGCAGCGGTCTGCC
>CAZDXZ010000041.1:0-13943 GCA_964509615.1 uncultured Dehalococcoidales bacterium | reverse complement strand
ACTCCAGCGGGTTCAGTTTTCCGGGTTTGCTGAGTATATCTGATGGAACATAGATTTTGCCGATGTCGTGGATGGTTGCCGCAGTATTTAAAATGGCGAGTTGTTGGTCCGACAGGTTCATTTTCTCTCCCATGGCGCTCGCCAGTTGTGCCACCCGCATCTGGTGGCCCGCTGTAAACGGATCTTTCATCTCGACCATCTTGGATATGGCGATCACTGTGTCGTTCAGCGTCTTTTCCAGCGCCGCCAGAGTTTGCTCCAGCTTTTTCTCGGCTTCTCTGCGCTTCGTGATCTCCCGGGCCTCTCCCAGGATGGATATTGGTTTACCGTTTTCATCGCGTATTACACTTAGTGTGTTCTCTGACCATATGGTTGTGCCGTCCTTGCGATAGATCTCGAGTTCTATAGTACGGATAGGATTGTAATTCGGATCGTCTTTAATTTTTTGCATCTCCTCGAAGAACACATCTGAAGCCAACTTTAATGATGAAGGAGCTATTCTCTTTTCAAACGGCAGTTTCATCAGTTCTTCATGCGTGAAACCGGTCAGTCTATCGGCGGATGGGCTCTGATATTTGAGATTGAGATCCATATCCAGGAGCCATACAAAATCTTTTGTGTGTTCCGCCAGCAGGTGATACTGCGCCTCGCTCTCCTGTTTTGCTTGCTCCGCCTTTATAAGGTCGGAAATGTCTTCAAATATCACACAGAAACGTTCAGGTGTGGGCCAGGGGCGATATACAAAGCAATGGTATGTCTTGTCAGTTGGCTTATGATACATATTAAAGGTACGCGGAATACCGCTGACTGCCACAGCGCCATAGTTCTCAATCCAGGAAGGCTCTGTCTCCGGCCATATCTCGTGTACTGTCTTTCCCCGCACGTCTTCCAGCTTCACAGACGTGATTTTCTCGTAGGCTTCGTTGATGTATTCAAATCGGTAGCTGACAAACTCTCCGTTATTATCGAAAACGGATTGGAAGATGACAAAAGCGTTGATCATGCTCTTTAAGAGCCACTGGGATTCCTCTGCCAGGGTTCGTATTGTCTCTTCGGCCAGCCTTCGGTCTGTGATGTCTCTGGCCTCGGCCAATATACTGACAAAATTGCCACGGTCGTCCCGGATGACACTGAACTTGTTCTCCAACCATACCGTGGAGCCGTCTTTGCGTACATATTCGAGCTCCAGCTGCAGGATCGGATTATAATCCGGTTCGGCTTCTACCCTGGGCAATTCTCTCAATAGCACATCAGCTGCCAGTTTAAGCGACTCGGGCGTGACCTGTTTATCCAATGGCATATCCATAATTTCCTGAGCTGTGAAACCACGAACTCTTTCTGACGACGGGCTGACGTAAATAACCTTGAGATTCTTATCCATCAGCCCCACCGTGTCAGTTGTGTGTTCGGCCAGGAGACGATATTGTGCTTCACTTTCCTGTTTTGCTTTCTCAGCCTTTCTGAGGTCGGTTACATCCTTTCCAGTAATCAGTAGATAATCGCTGCCAGCTATCTTTAAACGGTCGAAGTTTAGAATCTCAAAGAGTATGGAGTTGTCCTTCCTCCTGAGCGCGACTTCGAAATCGCGCAGCTTTCCCTCTGTTTCAATTGCTTCTCTTACTATCTCTCGTTTCTCCGGATTAATGTAGTAGTCGACAGCTTTTTTCCCGCGAAGCTCTGCAACTGTGTAGCCCATCATCTTTGCCTGGGAATCATTCACTTCGATCACTACTCCATCAATCGTGGTTATCGCTATTCCCATGGGCGCTTTATCAAATAGAGTCCTGTATTTTTCTTCACTTTCTTTTAATGCCATCTCCGCGGTTTTACGCTCGGTAATATCGCGTGCGACTCCCCTGAAGCCGATTACCTCGTGATTCTTGTTAAACGAAGGGATAGCCGAGTTCTCGGTGAATATAAAAGTTCCATCCTTTCTAATTTCATGTACAGGGAAACCTGTGACTGGTTCTTTTGTGCGGTAGACCTGGTTGAATATCCCGTATATACGCTGCACATCTTCCTTGGATATATAGGCTTTATAATTCATCCCCAGCAGCTCTTCAACGGAATAGCCCAACTGACGACACGTAGCATCGTTGAAAAAAGTCAGGTTACCGGCAAGATCCAGTTCATAATAGGCTTCTTCAATTTGCTCTAAAACAGTCCGATATTTTTCTTCCGATTTCCTTAGCGCCTCTTCGCTATTTTTACGTTCGGTTATGTCCTGTGCAAATCCCACTAAACCGATGGTAATACCATTATCGTCTATGATGGGTACTTTATCCGTACGCACCCATCTGACGCCCGTGGCGGACTCATACGGCTCTTCGATGTTCAGTTTAGGCTGCCCGGCCTTCATTACTTCTTGGTCGTCGTCAGTCATGGCCTGCGCTATGGGTGTCGAATATATGTCAAAAACTGTTTTTCCCAGCATTTCACTTTCAGACCGGTTGAGAGCTTCGGAAAACGTTTTATTTACGCGAACCATTCTCCCTGCCAGGTCCTTATAGAAAATGATTATCGGAGCGGAATCAATGATATGCTTGAACTCAAGGCGCTGTTTTTCAAGGTCATTCTGCAGCTTCCTGCGTGCTCCTATGTCACTGTAAGTGATCGCCACACCGAAGTTCTCCAGCGGTATCGGTTCGGCGGTAACGTTTATCCAGGTGATCTCATCATCGTCCTTTACTATCCCCATCTCAACGTTTTCGATGCGGCGGTTTTCCTTCAATGCGCGTACGCTGGCATATTCATCTGACGGCATGGGCGTTCCGTCGGGGCGAACTACTTTCCATTCCGGACCATCATATCTGCGCCGCAGATGCTCGTTGCGTCTTATCCCCAGCAGCCGCTCAGATTCCCTGTTGGCTTCGACTATATTGCCTTCCGCATCGGTGATAGTGATGCCCAGGGGGAATGATTCGAAGAGGATCCGGTATTTTTCCAGCGCGATATGCGTCAGTTCCTCAGCCTGCTTCACACGTCTCGTCCGCCCAGCGCCCTTCTTCGCCGCCGGCTTTGTCTTGTTTTTGCCGGTCTCTTTTTTTCCAGCCCTGCTAACCATATCCCTTGTTCTCCTTTCAAGGCTATGAAAGCAATGGGTTAGTCAAGCCTGAGATAATTTAAGCATACCACGTACAATAAAATCAACATAACATAATCGGCCTTCCCTGTTTCGGCATAGCAAGCGCTGCACAGACCAGGCCTATTTGAATTTACCCGATACCGCGATGATATTCAGCACAAGTCCGAAGAGATTGATGCCCACTGCCAGTGCCCATGACAATACGGATAAGTAAAGCTGCGGCTGGGTGAAGATGTTGATGACATGGGTCACCACGCCCCCGTAGCCGATCACCAGCACGGCCACGCCCATCAATATCCGGTAGAGTATACGCTTGTTCAGAAAACCTGGAATGAGGAACAAGGCATAGCCGATCATCGATATCGTTCCCATAACAGGCTGGGTGGGCGCCAGGCCTTTCCCGCCCTGTGATATTAGGTATAGGCTGACAGCGTTATACACTATGCCGAGTATGAAGTAAATAACTTGAAGTCGCAGCAGATCAGCCAGTTTCATATCTCTTTCTCCATGCTTATTTGGCGATCAGTGTTTCCTGTTGGACTTTGGCCATGTCTGCGGGATAGGTGCGCGCGGCCAGCCACAGAAGCAGGGCCGCGATGAGGCCGGCGATGGTAGTGCTCAGCATTGCCATCATGAGACCGTCGGCGCCCCCGCCCAGCGCGTCTGAGATGGCTCCCACCACGGAGGGTCCCCAGGCGCCGCCGAACATGTAGGCGGCGAACACAGCCATTCCCATTGAGAGTCCCTTGTGCGCTGCCGGCACTACGTCCTGCGAGACTGCGTTGAGCGCCGGCGATCCGATCACTGAGAGGAAGCCGTAAATGAAGCCCAGTGCTATGCCGACAGTGCCGAATTTGAGTATCACCATGATTACCAGGACGATTGCGGCCAGTACGGAGGCCAGCGCGGGAAGGTAGAGCCGGCCCTTGCCTGTCTTCTTCTGCCAGAGGTCGGCCAGCCAGCCGCCCAGCGGGGCGGCTATGATGGCCGTCAGGGCCCATCCGCCCACTATCATGCCGGCCGTGGCCTCGGATATATTCATCAGACGCATCATCAGAGCCGGCGCCCAGACCAGCACGGATACCGTCATGTAGCACAGAATGCCGTAGCCGAAGAAATACAGCACCAGGCTGCGGATGCGGAACAGCGCTGCGATGGACTTGCCGAAATTAATTTTTGTGTCCGTCGCGCCTGAGTGAGCCGGGGTTTTATAATCCTTCATGAAGAAGGCCAGGATGCCCAGGATTATGCCCGGTATGGCGAAGATATAGAAAGCCCAGCGCCAGCCCATGGCTGCGGAGATGGCGCCGCCCGCAATGACGCCGATGGCGGCGCCCAGCGGGATACCGATATTAAAGATGCCCAGCATGCGGGCGCGTTTTTCCGGAGGGTAGGCTGCGCTGACCATGGCCACGCCGCCGGCAGTGAACCCGGACTCGCCCACGCCTACCAGGCTGCGCGGTACTATCAATGACGTGAAGCTTTTAGCGGATCCGGTCAGGAATGTGAACAGGCTCCAGAGCAGTGCCATTATGCCGATGGTCTTATTGCGGCTCCAGCGGTCGACCAGGTACGCTACAGGAAAGGCGAAGAGCGCCATGCCCAGGATAAAAATAGTCTGCGCCAGCCCGCACTGGGTATCGGTCAAGCCCAGTTCGACCTTCATGGGCTGCAGCACCACTGAGAAAACCTGCCGGTCTATGTAGTTGATGACGTACAGCAGCGTGCAGATGACCAGTATATACATTGCGCTCGCGCCGCCGGTTTTGTATTCCTGGGGTTGCGTGTTAACCGATTCTTTCATATTCATAATCCCCTTATTTCTTAAAGAGCAACTCTTCCATATGATCGGGCGCATGGGTCAATTTCAGGTTGCCCTTCTCGGTGATCAGCACGGTATCGGAATGTCGATATCCGCCTTTTCCCTGGAAATATATGCCGGGCTCGATGCTGACGATCATGCCGGGCTCCAGCTTGCGCTTGTCACCCAGCGCCAGGAAGGGGTCCTCATGTCCGGTAATGCCGAAGCCGTGTCCCGTGCGGTGGATGATGTTCTTCTCATATCCCGCATCGATAAAGACCTGCCGTACCTGTTTATCTATTTCCTCCAGCACAATGCCGGGCTGAGCCAGCTTGTAGGCCAGCGCGCGACCCTTCATCATAATATCGAACAGCTTCCTGGCGTGGTCCGGTACGTACTCGAGGAAAAGGGTGCGCTCCACCTCGACTCCGTAGCCGTCCACGATAGCGCCCACGATGGAGCAGGAAGGCCCTCCCTCCTCCATCGGCATAAAGGGCGTGGGTATGATATGAGGATCGTGGGAGATCGAGGTTGGCCACACCGCGCCCTGGAACTTGCTGGCCATCAGATTGATGTCGGGAACTTCGATAAGTGCCTTGGCCATCATGGCCTGCACCAGTCCGCTGTAGATGGTGATGAGCGGTATCCCCACGCGTGTCAGCTCCAGCAGCTTGCTCATGCCCACGTCGACAACCTGGCAGGCGTGCACGGTGCGTCCGATTTCATATTCGGTCTTTATAACACGGACCTCTTCGATGATGTTTGTCATTACGGTAGTGCCGCGCGTCTCTTTAAGTATGCCGGCCGGCATGGCTGACTCGATGCCGACTCTGTCGTTGTCCTTGAAAAGCGGTTTATAGACGTCGAACCAGTTCCCACCCGCGGGTGCCGGGAACTCGAAATAGATGACATAATCCAGGTCGCAGCGTGCCCTGGCCTTGACGTGTGTCGATTCCAGCTGAGGGCAGACCATTTTCATTGTGCCCTTCTTGGGAATGACCAGTATAAACGGCCTCTCGTGTACTATATTGGCGAAATTGGTCAGGTAGTAGATGTTGGTCGGCGAGAAGGAGACGTAGTAGTCCAGCTTCTGCCTGTCCATCAACGCACGCACTTTTTCCAGGCGTTCGCCCAACTCCTCTTTGCTCGGTTTGGCGGTGATAGGCTCAATCTTCACGGTCTGCCTCCTTTAAGAGCGGATTTCCCGCTATTATAAAGCATTAGGCGGGCATGTTAAATGAGCGTATATAACTATCAGTTGTTGATTAGTTTGATCAATTGGGAAGGTGTAACGATCGGCATGCCGGACTTTTCAGCCAACGAGGAGTTGGAGTAAAAATGGTTGTCGCCGGTAACGAAATATTCAGCTTCTGCTGCTATCGCTGCAGCGAATATGGTGGCGTCTGCAAAAGAAAGGTATGCAGTCCATTTATTCACCTGATCCATGGGTGGGTTTATCACGATTTCCGGCGGGCAGTTGGTCAGGAAGACATTCAGAGCAGGAATTGCCTCAGGTTTCTTGTCACGCAAGGTTAATACTGTCTCCATCAGTGTTAGCTGAGATACCACGATTTTCAGGTATCCGGATGCATGTAAATTCAGGATTCTGGCTGGAGCGCCTTTGGATGAGTAAATACCTGAAATCAGGATGTTGCTGTCAATGAAAATCCGATGTTCAGGACTTTCTGTCATACATTTTTCTGACCAGGTTGCCTCTCATCAGACGGGCTGTTTTAAGCAGTTCTTTTTCGCTGACGTCGGACGCCTGGAAAATGCGATGCAATTCCCGCAGGGCGTTAAGAGCTAATGTTTTCTTGGGTTTTGCCACGAGTGTGCTGCCTTCAACATACAGGCTGAGATGGTCGCCCGGCTCCACGCCCAGTTGCTCGCATATTTTTCGCGGCAGAGTGATCTGGCGCTTGTCCCGGATTACAATATCGTCCGATATATTCTTACTCATTTATTTAATGTAGGATATAGGATGTAAGACATATAACATCCAAATATTATCATATAATAATATTTATGGCAATGGGACAATGTTGGTAAAATTGATCGGAAAATAGATGTTGGTCGGCGAGAATATTAATACAATGTACGAAAATTAAACAAACAATAGACGGATAATCTAACATAGTAGTATAATAACAAATAAAACATACTTTAAGGGTATTTGATATGGAAATCGGTGAAAGAATAAGGAAATACAGGTTGCAAAAAGATTTCAGTCAAGAACAGCTTGCGACAAGGGTTGCGATATCACGCGTTTCATTAACGCAGATAGAGAAAGGCGAACGGAGAGTGACTTCCGATGAGCTTGCCAGATTATGTGATGTGCTGGATGTTGAGGCAAACATATTGCTCGGGCGCAGCTATGAATCTGAAGTAGTAATAGGTAAACCTGCCAGGGCAAAGGAAAGTCGTACGCCATATACCGAATCTCTCAGAATAAATGTACCACGGAAACACATGGAGAAATTCAAAGAGGTGCTTATATATATACTCAATAAGGTGGGTGCAAAACCAAATATCGGGGAATCCGTAATCTACAAGCTGCTGTACTTTATTGACTTTGATTTTTATGAAAAATACGAGGAGCAACTGATTGGCGCTACTTATATTAAGAACCGATACGGGCCGACACCGATTGAATTTCGCAAAATCGTGGAAGGCATGTTGGGCCATGAAATCATTAAAGTTCAGGATAAGTATTTCAGCTATCCCCAAACCAAGTATCTGCCGACCAGGGAAGCTGACTTAACCAAACTGGGTGCACATGAGGTTGAGATGATTGACAGAGTTGTGGGCAAATTATCCGTCATGAACGCTGCGCAAATAAGCGACTATTCTCACAATGATGTGCCCTGGCTTACGGCGGAGCAGGGTAAGGTTATCGAATATGAATCGGTTTTTTACCGTACACCGGCATATTCGGTGAGGAAGTATGAGCCCGAAACGGTTTAACGAAATCATACATCTCCCTGCGTTTGAACGTGATATCAAAAGACTCGCGAAACGATTCAGAACGATTGAAAGTGACCTGGATATTTTTGTCGAGACAGAACTCTTCCTGTTTCATAAACTAAACATTGATAATAACGGTATCTTTAGGATAACGGGATTATCATTCAGTGATCCTGCTGTTTATAAAGCAAAGAAATTTGCCTGTCGTGCATTGAAAGGAAAAGGCGTACATTCAGGAATCAGGGTGACTCATGCTTATTACAGGGAAAAGGACAGGATAGAATTCATTGAAATTTACTATAAAGGTGACAAAGGAGACGAAGACAGGGCAAGAATAAACAGGTATTATATGTAAGTTGCTCTCTGCCACAAGATAAATCAAAATGAGTAGAAGAGATCAGGAAATAGGTAAAATCGAATGGGGGGCAGTGTGTGATGAGGGTGACGAAGTCATAATAATAGGGGCCAAAATACCTCTCAACTAAGTTACTGTCAATATGAGCGTTACAAAGCGTGAAAATATAAAAGTGGGCTCTCTGGTTTCTATAATAGTGAAAACAGATCAGCGGTCCGGAAAATCAACTGAAGGGATAGTCAAGGATATTCTGACAAACTCATCATTTCATTCTCGTGGCATCAAGGTACGACTGGAAAGCGGTCAGGTTGGCCGAGTTAAAGAGATAATAAATTAGGGACAATTTTAAGCTACGAGAGAACCCATTACCGCACATTTAATTAGATCGTCTATTCTATCTTATTAGATTTTTTAAGATTGCAGTCAGCACACAAGATGCGAATATTACGTTCGGTGATACTAGATCCTCCCTTCGAATATGGCAGATCGTGATCGAAATGTATGTTTGTCGACGATCCGCACAGTACACATTTCCCCCTGTCTCGCTCCCAAACCTTTTTCTTGATATCGGAAGGGATAAGCCTTGTCTGATCTTGATCGAATGCTCTGGTACTGCCTTTATCTTCTACGATTACATTACTGGATAGGGTGAGTGTGAAGATAAACACATTTCTATTACCATCGTGCACCATTTTGTAATCCACGAGGTTAAAAAAACCCTTGAGTGACCATACGCCGCGTATAATCTTTTCATAAATTTTGACGAGCCGTGGCGGATTGCCTTTTTTATAACTAATAACAGCATCAATAAATTTACCATTTTCCGTAGGTTTGCCCGTGGTATTATAGCGTGGCTGATCAACCTTTTTGGGACTTTTCGTTGAGGCGTTCTTAGGCTCATCGTGGCCTTCGTACTCGACAGTTATACCGTCTCTCAGAATTTTATCCCTATAAGGAGCGTTGGAACGTTGCGACATTAAGATAACTGAATATTGTGGGTTTATCCCGAAATTCATTCCCTTTTGTATCTGCTGAGATCCTTCGGCTCTGCACATATCTAGGTAGGAGATGATTTGATCAAGCATTTATGATCGCTAATCCTATTGTTGTTCGGAATGTTTCTCGCCTTTCTCTTTCCCGAATCCCTCTTCCTTCAGCTTGTCCATGATCCTGGCCGCGCGCGGGAAGCCTATCCCCAGCTTTCTCTGCAGGTAGGAGGCTGAGATATCCTTGGATTCCAGTGCGAGCTGACGTGCGGCGTCCAGCAGTTCATCCTCTGCCGACTTCTTGCCCTCGGGAGCAGCCCTGGCCATCTCCTCGAATTTTACCGGCTGTGCCTCCTGGCGGCGCTGGTTGGCCCAGAAGGTCACCAGCCTCTCGATCTCACCGTCGCCGACCATGGTGCCCTGCAGGCGCTTGGGCTTGGACGCGTCCTGTGGCATGTAAAGCATATCGCCCCTGCCCAGCAGCTTCTCTGCGCCGGCGGAATCGATGATGGTGCGCGAGTCCACCTGCGATGTCAGCGCGAAGCTCATGCGCGTGGGGAAGTTGGCCTTGATCAGGCCGGTCACGACGTCCACCGACGGCCTCTGCGTGGCCACGATCAAATGTATGCCGGTGGCGCGCGCCAGCTGCGCCAGACGGCAGAGCGCGTGCTCAACCTCGTCGTAGGCGGCCATCATCAGGTCGGCCAGCTCATCGATGATCACAATTATAAAAGGCATGCACTCCGACGGCTGCTTGTTCTTATTGAAGTCCTCGATATTGCGCGCCTTGGCCGCTGAGAAACGCTTGTAGCGGATGTCCATCTCGGCGCTCAGCCAGCGCAGCGCCATGACCGCTTTCTCGGTGTCCACCACAACGGGCGACACCAGGTGCGGAATGCTATTATAGTTGACCAGCTCGACGCGCTTGGGGTCGACCATCACGAAGCGCACGGCGTCTGGCGTGTTATTCATCATCAGGCAGCAGATAATGGAGTTGAGACAGACACTCTTGCCGCTGCCGGTAGCGCCGGCAATCAATAGGTGCGGCATTTTGGCCAGGTCGGCCACGATGGTTTCGCCTCCTGCGCCTTTGCCCAGCGCGATGGCCAGGTGCGATTTAGCCAGCATCTTCTGAAAAGCCGTGCTCTCCATCACGCCGCGCAGGCCTACCGAGCCGAAGGTGGTATTCGGTACCTCGATGCCCACCATGGACTTGCCGGGCACGGGCGCCTCTATCCTGATACTGGGTGCGGCCAGCGCCAGGGACAGGTCGTTGGACAACGAGTTAATGCGCTCGACCTTGACGCGTGTGCGGCCGACCTCCTCCTGCCTGACTGAGACGTTGCCGTCGCCGTCCTTTTCACGTATATCTTTGAACTTACGGTCCCAGCCGGGCTCGACGCCGAACTGTGTCACCGTCGGGCCACGGTTGACCTCGATCACCTTAGCCTCAACTCCATAGCTGGCCAGCGCCTCCTCAATAGTATCCCGGCGCTTCTCAATCTCGCTGTCGCTGATGACGGTCTCAGCTATCCTGTCCAGGATATTGATGTTGGGCAGTGACCACCCCCCGACGGCTATACCGGAACGCAGTCTGTCCATTACTGCTGTATCTATGGGCGCGACTGGTTCCTCAGGTTGCTGGACCGCCACAGGCTGTTTTCCTATTGTTTCCACTGCTGGAGGAGGTGTCTTTTTCTTGCTGTTGGATTCCTTGACGGCTTCTGCGATATCGCTCGCAGCCCCCGCCGTCCCCCTTGCCGTTCGTCTGAAAAGGCCCAGCGTCCATTCAGGCGCCACCAGGAATACGCCCAGCAAAACCAGCATGAGAATAATCAATACGCCTATAACCGGCGAGTCGGTGACGATGGCCTGTCCGATGCGGCCTCCCAGCGTGACCTGCGCCAGTATCCCCGATCCGGACGGCCGGAGGAATGAGAGCAGTCCCCAGGCGGCCGTCATAAAAGCGGCCACGCCGATGAAATAATTCCAGTTGCGGCCGAAGAATGATGGACGGCCTATGATAATAAGCAATCCGATAAAGGCCGCTATCACGAAGATCAAGCCCAGCCCCATCAGGCTCACTATGTTTTCGCCGGCAATATCCAGCGCGGAAGCGATCTCCGCGCCGAGCTCGCCCATGGCCTGAGTGATGAGCGGCCAGAGGGCCACAATCAGGCACACAGCTATTACGAATATGACGGCGAGCAGCACGGGTGGGGAAAAAAGAAAGGCGAGAAACGAATTGCCGGAGCCTTTGCCGGATTTCTTCTGCGATGCTTTCTTGCTGTTGTTACCCCTGCTTTTCCTGGCGGGCATAGGTTTATTCTACTATACCTCGATAGCAGTTGTAATTATCATGGGGCGCCGTTTGGTCTTCTCGTAGAAGAATTTGCTCAGCGTCTCTTTGATTCGCGTATGTATGGCGCTCTGCTCGGTATGGTGACCTTTGCCCAGCGTACTGGCTACCAGCGCTCTCCCCTCATCGATCACGCTGCCGTCATGCTCGGAGTCGACGAAACCGCGAGATATAATGTCAGGCATGCCGACCAGGCTGCCTTCTTTCTTGTCCAGCGCTACCATGACTACTACGATGCCGTCGCGTGAAAGCAGCTTGCGGTCGCGCAGTATTACCTGGGCATGGTGTCCCAGCACCAGCCCGTCCACGTAGACATTACCATATGGTAGTCTGCTGGCGATGCGCCCTTTTTCACCGTCGATCTCCAGTACGTTGCCGTTGTCCATGACGAACACATTGCTCTCCGGCATGCCCAGGCTCTTGGCCAGTCCGGCATGGATCACGAGATGGCGGTACTCGCCGTGTATCGGCGCGAAGAACTTGGGCTTGGCCAGCGTGAGCAGCATCTTGAGCTCCTCCTGGCTGCCGTGGCCGTGAACGTGTACGTTAGATCGCTCGCCGTAGATCACGTTGGCGCCCTGGCGGAACAGGTTGTCGATGGTGCGGTTCACCAGCGACTCGTTGCCGGGTATGGGTGTGGCGGATAAGACCACGGTATCGCCCTGCATAATGCGTATGTCGGGATGTTCGCGGTTGGCAATGCGCACCAGGGCCGAGGTGGGCTCGCCCTGGCTGCCGGTGGTCACCAGCACGGTCTGGCTGTGGCTGTATTTCTTCAGGTCCTCCATATTACATAACACTCCAGCGGGAGCGTGCAGGTATCCTATATCCAGTGCCATCTTGACCGTATCGCGCATGCTTCGGCCTACGATAAAGACATGGCGGTCGTGGCGTGCAGCGGCGTCTATGACCATCTGGATACGCGATACCAGTGACGAAAAGGTAGCTATAATGACGCGCCCCGGCGCATCGCCGACAATGTAATCCAGCTTCTGTCCTACGATCTTCTCAGAGGGCGTGTAGCCGGGTAGTTCGGCATAGGTGGAATCGGCCATCAGCAGCAGTACCCCGTCATTGCCCAGTTTGGCCAGCCTTGAGAGGTCGGTGGGACGGCCGTCCACCGGCGTGTAGTCTATCTTGAAATCGCCGCTGTTGATGATGGCGCCCAGTGGCGTATAGATGATCAATCCCACGGCGTCGGGTATGCTGTGGCAAACGGGGAAAGCCTCGACTTTAAAGTTACCTACCTGGAAGCGCACCCCCGGCGTTATCAGCTTGAGCCGCGCTTTGATCAGGGAGCGGTGCTCCTTAAGCTTGACATTGATCAGCCCCTGCGTCAGTTTGGTGGCGTAGATGGGCAGGTCGAGCTGCGGCAGAACATACGGCAGGGCGCCGATGTGATCCTCATGTCCGTGCGTAATAACTATGCCGCGCAGCTTGTTTTTATGCTCGAGTAGGTAGGTGATATCCGGTATCAGCAGGTCGACCCCCAGCATCTCGTCCTCGGGGAACATCATGCCGCAGTCTATGATGAGGATATCTTCGCCGTATTCGACGGCCATCATGTTTTTGCCGATCTCGCCGAGGCCGCCGAGGGGGATTATTCTTAACTTGTGACGGGTCATTGCATTTTAGAAAAGAGTGAGCTGGGCCGGCTTGTCTTTTTCTTCCTCCATCTTGCCGGCCTCCGCAAGCACGGCCGGCAACTTGAGTATGTCAGTTTCTATCACCCGGCGCAGGTTGCCCTGGTGCAGCGCCGCCGCCGGATGGTACATGGCGAAACAGATCGCGTTTCCTGAACGCCTGGCGCGTCCATGTACCTTACTGATGCTCTCACCGGGAAAATACTTCGACATGGAATAACGGCCCAGAGTGACGATCACCATGGGTTTAATCACTTCAAGCTGGCGCTCCAGCCACTTGCTGCAGGCCAGGATCTCGCCGGGCAACGGGTCGCGGTTCTCAGGCGGCCGGCACTTGATTACATTGGCGATATAGACCTGGTTGCGCTTGTAGCCGATCATGCCGATAAGCTGGTCGAGGTACTGGCCCGCCTGACCGACGAAAGGACGACCGGTCTGGTCTTCATGGTAGCCCGGAGCTTCACCGATGAAAAGCAGCTTGGCGTTTTCAGGCCCCTCGCCCGGCACAACTTTGGTGCGGTGCCGGGAAAGGTCACAATTCTTACAGCGTTCTATTTCCGCGTGAAGTTCAGTCAGAGATGACATCTAATTCGAATGATAACACAGGCCCAGTCTGCGGTCAATTCATTTCAATACTAAAATGAGGCTGCATATCAGCATTATCAGCAGCACCACGCAGACGATGGCCGGCTGCCTTTCCCTCACGGCGGCGAAGTACGCGAGCGACAGTATCAGCATAATTGCAGGCAG
>CAZDXZ010000040.1:0-13979 GCA_964509615.1 uncultured Dehalococcoidales bacterium | reverse complement strand
CCCTGGCCTGATCATCGTCCAGTCGGCCCTTAAACTGCGAATAGTAGGCGCAGGGCACGGTCATCTCTTCAAAGAACCGGAGTTTGAACTGCTTCGCCAGCCCATCCTCTTCCAGCAATGACTTCATCTCCTGCGGCGTGGCGAAATAGTCCGGGACGAAGATGGCCTTCCACTCCTCAGGCCTGATCCGGCCTTCGCCGCACAGCTCATGGCATGCATCGCGCAGGTTGTTATACCCCGCCGAAGCCGGCCAGCGGTCGCCGCCCCGATTGGTCAGGTTGGCCATGAATAATGCGCCGCCTTTAACCAGCTCATCGGCGCGCTCCTTCAGAAATACCCTCCAGTCCCTCTTCCATTTATCGACGAACTTGCGGCGGTCCTTATCGGACAGCTGGTTGGCCTGTATATGAGCAGGGTGCTGAAAGAAATCCATGCCCACATCTTCCGTATCCAGCCAGTGCAGCGATGTAGAGGAGAACCCCAGGTTCAGCTTCCCTTTTATCTCGGGGAAGGCCTTATAAAAAGAACGCCGGATATATTCCGCCTTCACACCCTCCACCTGCTTCAACCTCGAGCTGACCCAGAATTGGTCGAAGTAGTCCTGCACAGCTATATCGCTGTAGACCAGCCGGATTTTAAGCAAGGGATTTATGGCACGTATCTGCCCGATGACGTTTTCAAACAGGGCGCTCGAGTTTACCCCGTCCGCAGCGCCGTAATCAGCAATAACGAAGGGCGTATCGGCATCCATGCGGGTTATCTGCGGCGCATTGGACCTGATATAGTCCAGGATTACAGGCATTATCTTAAAATCAACAGCCTTGGCCGTATCAGAAATGCGGCTGTAATCACCCGTCATGGTAGGCATATAATGCTGCGCTGCTGAGTCGTTATTTTGTTTTTGTTTGGACACTTTCATCCTCTCCTTGTTTTCACAGTTACCTGCAACCCGTATAATTGAGAATTATATCAAGATTGAGATATATCATCCTGAGACCGGCATTCACGCCGGGATGCGATTATGCGAGGTTTATATGAAAAACAGGCTGTTGAAATCCGCAATGGTGACCGGAGCATCATCGGGAATCGGCGAAGCGTACGCCCGCCTGCTGGCTTCACTGGGCTATGATCTGATCATAATCGCCAGGCGCAAAGACAGGCTGGAGGCCATAGCTGGTGAGATAGAGAAAGAATACGGCGTTTCGGTGTCGGTGATGCAGTGCGACCTTTGCAGTGAAACGGACATCCGTACGGTCGAAGAAAAGATCCATGACACGGAGAACCTGTCCGTGCTGATCAACAACGCCGGCTTCGGCACACTCGGTACTTTCGCTGAGGTCGATCTGACCAAATCGCTCAAAATGATCGATCTGCATGTCACCGCCCCGGTGCGGCTGGTTAAAGCTGCGCTGCCCGGCATGCTTGCGCGCAGGGAGGGCGCCATCGTCAATGTTGCCTCGGCGGGACCCTTCCTACCGATATCCGGCAACGTGATATACAACGCCACCAAGTCTTTCCTGATCTCGTTCTCCGAGACCCTTCAGATCGAGGTCAAGGACGCCGGGATAAAGGTGCAGGCGCTCTGCCCGGGCTTCACCCGCACCGGCTTCCATTCGGTGGAAGAGTTTAAAAACGTGGATTTTTCCTCTATACCCGCCTTCCTGTGGGCGCCCGCAGAAAAAGTGGCGGCGCTGTCCTGGAAGGCCCTGGGTAAAAAGAAGGTTGTCTTCATACCGCGCCTTACTACTCGCCTGGCCTGCACCGTTTTCCGGGGGCTGTTTCAATACATGGCCGGCAGGAGAACGGCGACCACCGGCACACGGCAGCGATAGCGCAGTTTAAGGCCCCGCGCTGTCGATGCTTTCCCTTACGCGCCTGATGAATCCGGCCAGCTTCTTAAACGGCGGCCTATCGCCTTCCATTATCTGGATTACACGGCTGCCGATGATCACACCGTCGGCCAGCGCGGCGGCCTCAGCCGCCTGCTGCGGAGCAGCGATGCCGAATCCGATGCAAAGAGGCATATCAGTGACCTTCCTCACCTCTGAGACCACTTGCTCCAGGCCGGTGGAGAGCCCTTCCCGCACTCCGGTCACGCCCGTCACGGATACCACATAGATGAATCCGCTTGATCTGTCCGCCGCCAGCCGGATGCGCTGCTCCGAGCTGTTGGGCGCCACGAAATAAATTGTATCGACGCCGTGCTTCTTCGCGGCCGCGTCTAAGACGGGCAGCTCGCCGGGCGGCAGGTCGGGTATGATCAGGCCGTCAACGCCCGTTGCAGCGCAGCGGGCGCAGAACTCCTCCGCACCGTAGCTTATAACGGGATTTAGATAGGTCATAAAGACCAGCGGCACGGCGCTCTCGCCCCTGATGCGCCCGGCAATCTCAAAGCACGTCTCCGTTGTAACCCCGTTGAGCAGCGCAAGGTGGCTGGAGTGCTGGATGGTAAGGCCGTCGGCCATGGGATCGGAGAAGGGAATGCCCAGTTCGATGATGTCGCAGCCGGACTCGGCCAGCACCAGAGCCGCACTGACGCTGGCTTCGCTATCGGGATACCCGGCCGTCATATAGGCGATCAGTGCTTTATGTTTCCTGTTATTGAATACACCGGACAGGCGGCTCATAGCTGCACCCCCAGCGCGCCGGCCACGACCTGAACGTCCTTATCCCCCCGTCCGGACAGGTTGACAACGATTATCTTATCCCGTTCCATGCCGCGCGCCGCTTTGATCGCATGAGCAAGCGCATGAGACGATTCCAGAGCGGGCAGGATGCCCTCGAGCCTGCTGAGCAGTTGAAATGCCTCCAGCGCCTCTTCGTCACCTGCCGTGACATATTTCACCCGCCGGCTGTCTTTGTAATAACTGTGTTCCGGGCCGACGCCCGGATAATCGAGCCCCGCCGAGATGCTGTGCGTCTCCATCACCTGTCCGTTGTCATCCTGCAGCAGGTATGACCTGGCGCCGTGCAGCACGCCCGCCCTGCCTGCAGCCAGGGTGGCAGCGTGTTTGCCGGTCGGCAGGCCGCGTCCCGCAGCCTCGACTCCTACCAGGGCCACTCCTTCGTCCTGGATAAAAGGGTGAAAGATGCCGATGGCGTTGCTGCCCCCTCCCACGCAGGCGACGATGCAATCCGGCAGCCTGCCGCATATCTCCAGGGCCTGCCTGCGGGCTTCGCGTCCGATCACTGATTGAAAGTCACGCACCATCTGCGGGTACGGGTGCGGCCCCACCACCGACCCGATCAGGTAATAGCTGTCGGAAACATTGCTGACCCAGTCCCTGATGGCTTCATTAATGGCGTCCTTGAGCGTCCTGCTGCCTGAAGCGACAGGTCGCACTTCGGCCCCCATCAGTTTCATACGGAATACATTAAGGGACTGGCGCTGAACATCCTCCTCACCCATATAAACGATGCACTGCTGCCCCAGCATGGAGCAGACTGCCGCGGCGGCCACCCCATGCTGACCGGCGCCGGTCTCAGCGATGATCCTGTGCTTTCCCATGGCCTCCGCCAGCAGCCCCTGGCCCAGGGCATTGTTGATCTTGTGCGCGCCGGTGTGTGCCAGGTCCTCCCGCTTGAGGTATATCTGGGCCCCGCCGCAGTGCTGAGTCAACATCTGCGCATGATAAAACGGCGTGGGCCGGCCTGAATAGTCACGCTCCAGCGAGGCCAGGCGGGACAGGAATCCCGGCTCTTTCCTGCACCTATCGTAGGCAGCGGAAAGCTCTTCCAGCGCCGGCATCAGAATCTCGGGAACAAACCTGCCGCCGAACTCTCCATAATAGCCTTTTTCATCAGGTAGCATATCTTTCTCCCTTAAATAGAATCTTTTCCAGTATTTCACGTCCCTCGCCGGTCCGCCCGCCGGTCCGCCCGCCGGTCATCCTGACCGAACGCACGAAATCGCGCACCTTCACCATATCCTTCCGTCCCGCGCTTTCGACACCCGAGGAGACATCCACGCCGCACGGACCCGCCTTTCGTATTAACTGCCTTACATTGGCTGGAGACAGCCCTCCTGCGACCACCAGGGGGAAACGCGCACAGGCGGCCTCAGCGATATCCCAGTCGAAGATCCGTCCGCTCCCGCCGTAGCCGCCCTCAGTTTTACAGTCGAGCATGCATATGTAGGGGCGCCGGAGCACCATCCTATATCCGGCAGCTACATCCTGCACGACCTTCTCAAGATCGCCGGACTGCGCAACATGGATGACCTTGATGAAGGGTATTTCAAGCCCCCGGCAGTAGTCCCAGCTCTCATTGCCGCTGAGCTGGACCATGTCCAGGTCGCAGTATGCCGCCGTATCGTTTACCGCCTGCACAGGCTCATTAACGAAGACGCCCGCCATAGCCGGATGCCGCGGCAGATGTTTTACACGCCTCACTATCTCAGCAGCCTGATGAACATCGACCCTGCGCCTGCTGGGAGCAAGGACCAGGCCGACGATGTCGGCGCCCAGGCCGGCCACCTGAACGGCATCCTCCGCGGAGGTAACACCGCAGATCTTAACGACAGTCATGGGAAAAGCTCCCGTATTTTGCGACCGATATCCGGCGAAGCCATCAGTGCCTCACCGATGAGCACGGCATCGACCCTGAGTTCTTTCATCACAGCGATATCCCGGACGGTCTTGATGCCGCTTTCGCTGACCACCAGTCTATCCGCCGGCACCAGGGGCCGCAGGCGGCGTGTAACGGCCGTATCGACCTTGAACGAGCGCAGGTCGCGGTTGTTAATGCCTATTATCCCGGCTCCGCTGTCGAGCACCTTTTTCAGGTCCTCTTCGTCGTGCACTTCGACCAGGCAGTCCATGCCGAGGTGACGGGCAAAGCCCAGCATGTCTTTCAAGGAAGATGCGTCCAGTACCGAGGCGATCAGCAGAAGACTGTCGGCGCCGCAGGCCCTTGTCTCATAAACCTGGTACGGATGGAAGATGAAGTCCTTCCTGATCAGCGGAATATTATGCAGGCGGAACCTGCGCTTTATCGCCTGCAGGCCGGCCAGGCTGCCCTGGAAGTACTTCGACTCGGTCAATACCGATATGGCCGCCGCCCCATGGTCGGCATAGATAGAGGCGATCCCAACCGGGTCGTAGTCAGAGCGTATCACGCCCCGCGAGGGCGAAGCTTTCTTCACCTCAGCTATCAGGCTTACCCCGTTCCCTCGAATTGCCGAGGCGAGGCTGAGCGGAGAGGGCGCCCGGCGCGCGGTCTCCGATAATTTCTCGAGCGGGACCTTTTTCATAGCAGCGGCCAGCTCGGTGCGCTTATCATCCAGTATACGGTCAAGTATCATGGCGCTGTCCCATTCGTTATTCCAGATTGCGGCTGAAGGCGATGAGCTGTTCCAGCTTGCCTGCGGCCCTGCCGCTGTCGATCACCTCCGCCGCTGTCGACACTGCCTCACGCAGGGAGCCTGCTATCCTTCCGGTGTAGATGCCGGCGGCCGCATTAAGCAGGACCACATCGCGCCTGGCTGAACGCTCGCCGTTCAGTACATTGTGCAGTATATTGGCGTTCTGCGACGGCGAGCCTCCCGTCAGAGCGCCACCGTCTGCGCCTTTCAGTCCCACGTCTTCCGGGCATATATACCGGCGGGCGGAGGTTACGCATCCGTCATTTATCTCCCATACTGCGGACCGTCCTGAGATTGACAGCTCGTCGATGCCGTTCAGGCCGTGCACGACCAGGGCCCTTTTAGTGCCCAAGCGGCAGAGCGCTTCCGCGATCTTATCGCCCAGGTCTTCGCCGGGCACGCCCAGCACCAGAAACTCGACGCCGGCCGGATTGGTGAGAGGCCCGAGTATGTTGAAAACGGTGCGTATGCCGATCTCGCGCCGGGGCGCAGCGGCGTATTTCATGGCAGGGTGAAAGGCCTGCGCAAACATGAATCCGATGCCGACATTCTCCACGCAACTCCTGACCTGCTCCGGCTTCAACTCGATCTTCACGCCCAGAGCCTCCAGCACGTCCGCCGAGCCGCAGCGGCTGCTCATGGCCCGGTTGCCGTGCTTGGCCACTCTGAGTCCCGCCCCGGCCATGACGAAGGCAGCGGTGGTGGAAATATTGAAAGTGTTGGACCCATCACCGCCCGTTCCGACGATATCTATTAACGGCCCCGCCAGAGACACCCTGCTCGACCTGGCCCGCATCACGCTGGCCAGCCCGGCGACCTCATCGGCGGTCTCACCTTTAAGCTTAAGCGCAACCAGGAAAGCGCCGAGTTGCGCCTGCGTGGCCGAGCCATCCATAATCTCCTCCATTACAGAGGAGGCTTGCTCCATGGTCAGTGAATTGCCCGATACCAGGCTGCTGATCGCCTCTTTAATCATTTCAATTTCTCCTCATGGCAAGAAAGTTCTTCAGGATATCCTTGCCGCCCTGTGTCATGAATGATTCGGGATGAAATTGTATGCCCTGCACGGGATGTTCGCGATGGCGCAGTCCCATCACCGTGCCGTCGTCCGTCCAGGCCGTTATCTCCAGGCAGTCCGGCAGAGTGTCGCGGTTAACCACCAGCGAATGGTAGCGTATGGCGTAGAAGGGATCGGGCAGACCGTCAAAAAGACCGCTGCTGTTGTGATATACGAGGGAAGACTTGCCGTGCATAATGCTGGCCGCGCGGCAGATAACGCCGCCGTAGCTGTAGCCTATGCATTCATGTCCCAGGCAGATGCCCAGTATGGGTATGGTGGCGCCCAGTTCCCTGATAACATCGTTGGATATGCCGGCCTGCAGCGGCGTGGACGGCCCCGGCGAGATGATGATCCGGTCCGGGTCCATCTCGCGCACCTGAGCCGGTGTGGCGCGGTCGTTGCGGACCACCGTTACCCTCTGGCCCAGCTCGCCGAGGTACTGGTAAATGTTGTAGGTGAAGCTATCGTAATTATCGATCAGTATAAGCATGTTCCCTCCTTGATGCTGTTTTATTACCTGCCTGCTCGATGGCCTTGAGCAGCGCCCGTGCCTTGTTCATCGTCTCCTGGTACTCGCGTTGTGGAACGCTGTCATAGACTATTCCGCAGCCGGCCTGCACATGAGCCGTGCCCTCCTTTATCACCATAGTTCGAATGGCGATAGCCATATCCATATTGCCGTTATGCGAGAAATAACCGACCGCACCTGCGTAGGGGCCGCGCTTATCCGGCTCCAGCTCGGCGATAATCTGCATGGCGCGTATTTTAGGGGCGCCCGAGACCGTCCCCGCCGGGAAGCAGGCCCGCAGAGCATCGAAAGCGCTGTATTCATCTGCGAGATTGCCCTGTACATTGGTGACCATGTGCATCACATGCGAGTAACGTTCGATCTCCATCAGGTCGCTGACCACCACCGTGCCGGGTGCGCTGATGCGGCCTACATCGTTGCGACCAAGGTCCACCAGCATGATATGCTCGGCCCTTTCCTTCTCATCGTGCAGCAGCTCATCGGCCAGCTCGGCATCCTGCAGATGGTCCTCACCGCGCGGACGCGTGCCCGCCAGCGGACGTACCGTGACCGTGCCGTCCTCCACCCGCACCAGCGTCTCAGGGGAAGCGCCCACGATGTGGAAGTCATCCAGATGCAGAAAATACATATATGGCGAGGGATTGATGGAACGCAGCGCGCGGTATATATCGAACGGGTCGGCAGTCGTCTGCGTGAAAAGCCGCTGGGAGAGCACGACCTGGATGGCCTCTCCCGAGGCGATATATTCCCTGGCCCTGTTTACGCAGTCCTCGAAGTCCTGCTGCGAGAAGTTGGACTGTATATCCTGTATACCGGCCTGCTCCCGAATCACCGGGGCGGCGGGCAAAGGCGCCATTAATCTCTGCGCAAGCTCATCGATGCGGCCGACAGCCTCGGCATAGGCTTTATCTACATCGTCCTTGATATGGACGTTTGACACTATAATGGCCTTATGGGTGACATGGTCGAACACGAGTATGGTGTTGGCGATCATGAAGACAGCCTCAGGTAAACCCAGCGGATCCTCGCAGGGTGAGGGCAATTCTTCGAAGCGGGTGGAGGTCTCGTAGGACAGGTAGCCGACCGCGCCGCCGCACAGAATGGGAAGGCCGTAGACCTGTACCTGTTTATATTTATCCAGTTCCTTTTTCACAGCCTGCAGAGGACCTTCTGGATCGCCGGGATGGACGGCAATGACCTTTTCCGGCTCTGTGCCGATGAAGCTGTAGCGCGCCTGGCGCTGACCGCCTTCCACGCTCTCCAGCAAGAAGGAATATCTTCCACGGCTGACCTTTAAAAAGGCGGAGACGGGCGTCTCCATGTCGGCCACTATCTCGCGATAAACCGGTACCAGGTTGCCGTCCCTGGCCAGCTTTTTAACTTCTTCCAGTGTGGGGTGATACATTCTATAGCCTCCCCCGGCGGGCCGGCCCCGGTATATTTCTATTGTTCATTGATAATCCTCCTTCATTGGAATTTGGGTAAATAAAAAACCCTCCTGGCTATCCAGGAGGGTTTTGAGATTATCTTAACTCTGCTACGAGGCTATGGTCTCAGGCAATGTCCTCCCGGACATGCAAAAAGCATGTCGCGCCACCACCAGCAGCTAAAGCTGTTGACGTTAAGGACCGTTTTAATAATTGCCTGACTCATTGGTGGTGCACATGGTAACATCACAGACAAAATTGTGTCAAATTTGCACGTTCATTTGATTGTGCGATACAAATGCACGGTATTACGGCAATTTAGTGCCGGGCGTTGACAGGTGCCTGTCAATTGGGCATACTCGTTTAACGATGAGGAAGCAGAAAAGAGATCGGATAGACCTGTTCGAAATCGATAATCTGGAGCAGGCGGCAGCTTTACTGGAGCTGAACTGGCAATTCCGCTCGTCACGCGCACTGATGGCAGCGCATCAGCTGGGTTTCTTCGAGGCGCTGGCCAAGCCGCGTCAGGCAGATGAAGTCGCAGCCGAGTGCGGCACTGACCCGAGGATGACCGAGAAGCTCCTGACCGTCTGCTGCGCGCTGGGTGTATTGAAGCGCAGGGACGAACGTTTCTCGTTGACCAAGCTGGGATCGGACCTCCTCCTGCCGGACAGCCCTCGCTTCATCGGTGGCACCATCGATCACAACGAGATCCTGTGGTGGGCCACCACCGGCCTGCCCGAAGTCGTGCGCACGGGTAAACGTGATGCAGCGCCGGAGCCGCCGGACCGTTTCAAGCAGCACCTTTTCGACAACTGGATATGGGCCATGCACGGAATTGCGTCCAACGGCCCCGCTCAATGGGTTGCCAGGCAGCTCGATCTGAGCGGCAGAAAGCTATTACTGGATGTAGCAGGCGGGCCCGGCACCTACAGCATCGCATTATGCCAGCGTTTCCCGCAGCTCAAGGCTGTTGTATGGGACCTGCCCGAGACGCTGGTCATCGCCAGGCAGGTGATCGGCCGCTTTGGTATGGGCAGGCAGGTCAAAGTCCAGGCCGGCGACTGGAGCAAAGACGAGTTCGGCTCAGGCTATGACTGCCTGTTGATGTCCAACATATTGCACGGCCCGGGCAGCCATGCAGATACCAGGCTGAAGCAGGCCAAACAGGCTTTAAAGCGTGGCGGACTGCTGATCGTAAACGATTTCCTGCTGAACAACGACAAATCGGGCCCCCTGCCCGCATCCCTCTTCAACCTCTGGCTGGGGGCATACACTGTCGGCGAGATGATTGCGGTCATACGCAAAGCCGGCTTCAATGATGTTTCCCTCATTGCCGGCAATGAGCAGCGCGGCAGCGGCCTGATAACCGCAAATCGTCCCTGAGGCCCGCCCGGAATACGTGGAATTTACACGGCCTGAAGCAGGCTTCAAGTTTGTGTCAACTAAAAATATCTCGCTCGAATTATGAGAAGGGAGTTTTAAATATGGAACTGAAAGACCGGGTTATATTGATAACGGGCGCCTCGTCAGGCATAGGTAAAGCGGTCGCGCTGGCGCTGAGCCATGGGCGCAACCGCATCGCCATATTTGCTCGCAGAAAAGAGCTTCTATCAGACGTGGCGGAAAGCATCCATAAAAACGGCAGCGAAGCCCTGGAGATCGTTGGAGACGCCCTGGATGAGCAGCAGGCCGCGGACGCCGTCCGCCAGGTCGTGCAGAGGTTCGGACGCATCGACATCGCCCTGCTCAATATAGGCGCCGGCCCTTCGCTCAATATCGCGCAGGCTTTGCCGGAGGACATCAAGCAGAATATGCGGATCAACTACGATACGATGGTCAATTTTTTCTGCCCGCTGGTCCAGCAAATGAAAACGCAGGCCCAGGGCGGTATAATAGCCAACACCAACTCGCTGGCCGGATTCCTGGGACTTCCCTCGCAGGGCCAGTATTCAGCCGCCAAAGCGGCCTGCCGCATGTTTCTGGATACCGCCCGCATCGAGCTCAAGCAGTACAATATCAGGGTGCTGACGATATGTCCCGGATTCGTGGTCACGGAGAGAAACAAGCATACGGGGATTCCGCAGTCGCTCACGATGACTCTGGACGAGGCGGCCAGGCACATCCTGAACGCACTGAAATCGGAGCGCAAGGAATACCTCTTCCCCAACCATCTCAAAACTGCAGTGATGTTGCCCAGGTTTTTACCGCGTTCAGCAACGGAGAGGGTGCTCTCGCGGTTCTCACGTACATAACCGAAAAACGCATATTTCGTTTGAGAATTTCCCACAATAAGATGGATAATATAAATATCCTTTAACCGGCAGGGTGGAAATATTTATTCCAAGGAGGTTGTTATGCCAATTTACATCACGATGACCCATTTGAATGAGATGGGCAGGGAGACCATCAAGGTGAGCCCCAGGAAAATCCAGGCCAATAATAAAGCTTTAGCGGCCATGGGAGTAAAGGTGCTGGGACAGTATATAACGCTGGGACGATACGATTTTGTCAATATCTTCGAGGCGAAAAACGAGGCGACGATTTTAAAGGCTGCAGCGAACCTCTCGGGCAAGGGCGTCGCTCACACGGAAACAATGGCGGGTCTCACGATCGAAGAGTTCCTCAAGATCGGTAAAAAGCGGACTAAATAGACATATTGTTCCTGATACAGGGTCTGCGTACCGCCGTGGCAGATGATATAATTCTTCCAAAATACCGGGGAGGCCCTGACCATGGCGGAGAAAGCGGACCTGTTTCCTCACGATAGCTCGCTTGAGCGGTTGCCCGTGCACGAAAGGGACAAGAAAATGTCCCGCAAGCTGCAAATTCTAATCGGCTATGCATATGAAAAGGCGCCGGGCTTCAAGCTGCGCATGGACGGGGCCGGCGTCAAACCGGCAGATATCAAGACCGCGGCCGACCTGCAGAAAATTCCGGTGCTGCGCAAAGACGACCTGATCAGGCTGCAAAAGGAGATGCCGCCCTTCGGCGGCTATCTGGCCGTACCGCTGGCTGAGATCGACCATATCTACCAGTCTCCAGGCCCAATCTACGATCCTCAGAGAAAGTTGAAACAGGGCACGCTGCCCCCCGACATGGGTAAAGGGCAGATAGCCGTTAACACCTGGTCCTACCATATAACCCCGGCCGGCCTGTTGATCGATCGCATGCTGAGGGCGATGGGTTTTACCGTCTTCCCGGCCGGGACGGGCAATACCGACCTGCTGGTGCAGATAATGCGTGACCTCAAGGTGTCCTATTTCGTGGGTACCCCCTCCTTTCTGGCCGCCATCATCAAGAGGGCGGAGGAGATGGGCTTCGACATTAAAAAAAACTTCAACCTCAAATACGCGCAGGTCTTCGGCGAAATGGGCGGCGATCCCCTCAGGAAGATGTTCACCGAGAAATACGGCATCAACTGTGTGGGCGGCGACAACTACCTGACCGCCGACATAGGTCCTATCGCAGGCTCCTGCGACAAGCTGGCGGGCATGCATGTCAACACAGATGTGATAGTGGAAATTGTCGATCCCGCTACAGGGCGCGACCTGCCTCCCGGAGAGGTCGGCGAAGTGGTGGTAACCCCCTTCGATGAGGTGTACCCCTTGATACGGTTCGGGACGGGAGACCTGTCGATGCTCGTGACCGAGCCCTGCGCATGCGGACGGACCACCCCACGCCTGCCTAAAATCATGGGCAGAAGCGGCGATGCCGTGCGTATACGCGCCATGTTCGTGCATCCCCGGCAGACCGATGAGGTCATCTCGAAATTCGCCGAGATAGCGCGTTACAGGATCCTGGTCAACCGACCGGCCGACAGGGACGAGATGCTGCTGCAGGTGGAGCTAAAATCGGAACCCGCGGACCGGGGCACCTGGGAAGAATCGCTGAAAAAGGAATTCCAGAATACCTGCAAGGTAAGGTTCGACTCTCTCGAGTTGATGCCGCCAGGCAGCATTCCTGAAGGCGAGAAGACCATTATAGACAGGCGCGTCTATTAGCTGTTTCCGGCATTACGACTATTTAATACTGAGGCTAAAAGGAGGGGACTATGGGAAATACATCGGAGGCACGGTCAGCCCGGGCGCCGCATTCCAGACTGCCGTTAGGTATTAAGCTGAGCTTCGGTATCGGCGATGTCGGCAGCAACATCTTCATCGTAACCACGGGGATGTACCTGCTTTTCTTCCTGACCAATGTGGTGGGAGTTAACCCGGCGTTGGCCGGTACGATGCTGCTTTTCCCCAAGCTGTGGGACGTAGTATCCGATCCCATCATGGGCGCGATCTCGGATGTCACGCATTCGCGCTTCGGCCGGAGAAGGGTGTACCTCCTCTACGGGGCTGTGCCCTTCGGACTGTCCTTCTTCATCCTCTTCCTGGCTCCCGGCTTCCAGATGGAATTCGCCAATGCGCTGCAGACTTCGCTGCTGTTCGCGCTGGCCTGCACTGCTTTCACGGTGATCAATGTGCCCTATGCCAGCATGGTGCCTGAGATGTCGGATGACTACAACGAGCGATTGTCCATCGTGTCCTTCCGCATGACCTTCGCCTCCATCGGCGCACTGCTGGCCGGCGGGCTGGCCCTGACACTGGTGAGTGCAGGCGGGGGCGGAGCAGACGGCTTCCGCTTCATGGGCGGAATCTTCGGCCTGGCCATAATCGTCTCCTGCTTGTGGTGTTTTTTCGGCACGCGCAAGGCGCGCTCGCTGCCTCCGCATAAAGAGGCGCCCCCCATCAAAGAACAGATTAAAATAGCCGCCCGCAACTATCCTTTCATGGTGCTGATGACAAGCTATTTTATGCAGGCGCTGGCCATCGGTGTGATGATGGCCGGATTCGTCTACTATGTTAAATATGCCATGACGCTGCCCGAGACAGCCATGAATATCGCCTTCCCTATCTTCATGGTCACAGGCGTGATATTCATACCGGTCTGGCTGGCCATAGGCAAGAGGCTGGGCAAGATCAAGTCATATTACATCGGCCTCGCCATTTTCACCCTCTCGATGGGCTCCCTGTTCTTCACCAGTTCATCCCAGCTGGTGATGTTCTACGCCCAGGTATTCGTGGCGGGGATAGGATTCTCGAGCTTCCAGCTTTTCCCCTTCTCCATGCTGCCCGACACGGTGGAGTACGACCAGATGCAGTCGGGAATGCGGCGTGAGGGTATCTTCTCGGGAATGTGGTCGGCCGGCCAGAAGATCGCCTACTCGGTGGGCCCGCCCATTGTGGGATTCGCGCTGGCCCTCTCGGGCTTCATCATGGAGGGAGTCCAGCCCGAAAGTGTAGCCACGGGCGTGCGCATCATCTTCTGCCTCTTCCCGGCGGCCATGATCCTCCTCAGCTTCCTGCCGTTCAGCAAATATAAAATGACGGAAGAGGAATTCGAGAAGATCAAGGCGAAGATCGCAGCGACGCAGAAATAATTACGCGGACCGGTCCTTCAACCCGCCCCTTTCAGTATGTCATTGCGAGGCCGAAGGCCGCGGCAATCTGGTGTTTCTGCAATCACGCACAAGATTGCTTCGTCGCTGCGCTTCTCGCAATGACGTGATGAGCTTGGGTCATTGCCAGCGAAGCGCGGCAATCCTGTACA
>CAZDXZ010000039.1:0-14236 GCA_964509615.1 uncultured Dehalococcoidales bacterium | reverse complement strand
CAGCAGCCGGGATATCCCCAGCAGCCTCCCGGCTATCCGCCTCAACCGGGCTACCCTCAGGGCTATCCTCCTCAGCAGCCGGGATACCCTCCGCAGCCGGGTTATCCGCAGCAGCCTCCCGGTTACCCTCAGCAACCTCCCGGCTACCCGCAGCAGCCTCCCGGTTACCCGCCTCAACCGGGATATCCGCCGGGCTACCCTCCACAGCAGCCACCGCGCGGCGCGTATCCGCCCGGCGCAAGGCCGCCCCAGCAGGGCGGCGGCAAAGGCATGCTGGTCCTGCTGCTCGTGGTCCTGCTGGCAGGCCTGGCGGGCTTCGGCTACTGGGCTTACAGCCAGGGCTATCTTAAGAGCATACTTAAATTGGGAAGCGATAACACAACCACCTCCCAGGGAAAACAGAAGGACACGGTTCCACCTGCCATCAGCGGCGTCGAGGTAACCTCCAAGGCCATCAAGGAGGTTGCGATTTTCTGGAAGACGGACAAGCCGTCCAGCTCGCAGGTGGAGTGGGGTCCTAAGGGATCGTTCGGCAATAAGACAACGATACAAGACGACCCCGTGGGCGGCACCAGCATGGGCGTCACCAGCCACGGGGTCATCGTCAAGGGACTGACCGCCAACACCGAATACCAGTACCGCGCGTTATCGCATACCGACGGCAGCGCTGACGCCGTATCCGCCACCAATACCTTCACGACACCTTCGGCAGAATAACCCGCCTTCTACCCCCATATACAGATACTCTGATGTACCAATCAACAACCCCCTGCCCTCACTGCGGGAACCAGAACCTGCGGGGACAATGGGTGTGTGCCCACTGCGGTAACACGCTCGTTGTCTACTGCCACGCCTGCCATGCCGGCAATACGATTGACAGTCAGTACTGCCACGCCTGC
Organism: uncultured Dehalococcoidales bacterium; assembly: GCA_964509615.1. Classification (GTDB taxonomy): domain Bacteria; phylum Chloroflexota; class Dehalococcoidia; order GIF9; family UBA5629; genus CAIMUM01. Next base: position 13,337 of record CAZDXZ010000039.1, on the reverse strand, counting down.
CATGCTGCCCTCCCGCACACGGGCATCCCGACGGCTCAGCCGCAATATCAACAGCAACAGCCCCAACCACAGCAGCCACAGCAGCCGCAGCCGTACCCGCAGTACCCTCAATATCCCCAGTATCCTCCCGGGCAAACGGACCAGGGCCAGTACCCACCACAGTCCCCGCCCTACCAGCATACCGGCTACCCGCCGCAGCAGCCGCCCTATCAGGACTACCAGGCCGGATATGGCCAGTACGGCGATTACAAACCCTACCCGGTGCACGGCGGCGAAGCATATGCCGGCGGCGGGCTTGACGGCTTGGTCGGCAGGCTCAAAGAAATAGTGCGGACCACCAATCCCATTCTTCTCTCTTCTCTCGTGGTGCTGGTGGTGGGAATGACCGTCTTCCTCATCCTGGCCTTCCAGTTCGGCTGGATCAAGACCGGCTCGGAATCCAAAGTCGAAACGGCCAAGGATACCAGAGCCCCCATCATATCCATGTTGAGGGTCAGCGAAGGCGCCAATAAAGGGGCCATTATCTCCTGGGTGACCGACGAGCTTTCCAGCTCCCAGCTGGAATACGGCATCTGGCCGTATGCCAATACGACCACGCTGGTCGAAAACGACCCCCGCACCGGCGTCAATTCGGGCACACTGACCCACAGCGTGGGCCTGACCAACCTGCTGCCGAGGACATCCTATATCTACCGCGCCATCTCCTATGACAAGGCCGGCAACAAGGGCGTCAGCCCCGATATGCAATTTGATACAATGAAATAGCTATGCAACAAAACTTCCTCTGCCCCATCTGCTGGAAAGAAAACATGGCCGGAAACACGATATGCGGCTATTGCCATACCCAGCTCGGCACGCTGGGCGCTGTAAACTCCAATTGCCCCCATCCCAATTGCAGATGGCCCCGCGTGCCCTTCGACCGCTTCTGCGGCAACTGTGGGAGCCCGCTCCAGCCCATCTGCCCCAACTGCGGTAATAACCTTTCCAAAGACTCCAGGTACTGCCCCAGGTGCAGCTTCTTCTGCGGCGGAGGCCGGGAAGGATTAAAATAATACCGGAGATTTATATGGCTGATATCCTCGATGAAGCCCAGTCACTGCTGCAGTGCAAGACCTGCCCCTGGTACAAGAACTGCGTCCTGCCCGTCCGCGTAACCGAGCTCGACCTTAAAAAGCAGCTTGGCCCCAATATAGCTTTCTCTGCTCCGCCGGGTATGGAAGACATGGGGCTCAACCAGCTCCTGTCGGGGCTGGCCTCGGCCGCGGAAAACTCGATGCTGGAAGGTTGCCCGGTCTTTATCGAGAGGCTGCGCTCCAATCCCAATCTGGCCATACGCATTAAAAAGATCATGCAGGAGTGGTCGGACGAGAGCGACGACCAGCAGTAGCTGATGAGCGAACCGATCAGGCTTATCTCGTGGAACGTGGTCAGCCTGCGCAATCTGCTGGATAAGGCCAACCTGGCCCCGGCATGGCAGCCTCCGCTTAGCTTTCTCAACTGGCTGAAAAGGGAATCGCCCGATATCATCTGCTTCCAGGAAACCAAACTGCAGCAGCCCCAGGTTCCACCCGCACTGCAAAACCCGGCCGGCTACCTCGCACTGTGGAGCTTCGCTGAAAAGAAGGGCTACAGCGGCGTGGCCACTTTCAGCCGCGGTAAACCTCTCTCCCACAGCAGCGGGCTGGGCATCGACAAGTTCGACAGCGAGGGCAGGGTGCTGATTACAGAATACCCCGGATTCAAACTCTATAACGTTTATTTCCCCAAGGCCTATTCTTCTCGCGAGGTGGAGACTGCCCGCAGAGAGGGCGCGGGAAATGCTGAAAAAATGGCGGAACGCCTGCCCTACAAGCTGGCCTTCTACGATGCGCTGCTGGAACAGGTTGACCGTTTATCGCAACGGGGTGAGAAAATTGTAATCTGCGGCGATTTCAACGTGGCCCACACTGAGATCGACCTGGCGCGGCCCAGAGAAAACCGTGAGACCTCGGGGTTCCTTCCGGAGGAGCGCGCCTGGATGGACCGGCTGATCGATCACGGTTACATCGACACCTTCCGCCATCTTCACAGGGACGCCGGCCATTACACCTGGTGGAGCTACCGCTTCAAATCAAGGGAAAAGGATGTCGGCTGGCGTCTTGACTATTTCTTTATCTCGAAGAACCTGGTCGATTCGTTGACCGACGCATTCATCCTCAAAAACGTACAGGGGTCGGACCACTGCCCAATCGGCATAACATTGAAAATAGGTTGAGCAGGACTTAATATAAGGGTAATGGTGCTGCAAACTCCCGCCGGACCCGGTCAGGCCTCTCCTTCGCCGGAGGATACGCGCGGCGACCGCCGCCGCAATATGATCAGTGCCCTTCAGGAGCTTAGAAGCAGCATAGCGCGTATCGAGCAGAACCATCCCCGCCTGGGCAACGACCTCTCATCCACCTGCCAGAGGGTTATCACGGAGCTGGAGGAAATCCACCCCCTGCAGCCTGACGTTATAACACCGGAGCCTATTACAGCGAGTTCACTTTCGACCGCGAGCAATCCCCTCGCGAAGGCCGTCGATAAAACCGCCGCCTGTATCATCAGCGGCCTAAACAGGACGGGAGATGGTATTATATTCATATTCTCGAAGATATTTGAATGAAAGAAGCACAACGCATCGCTGTCATAGGCGCAGGCGCCGTGGGCAGCTACTACGGCGCGCGCCTGGCCGAGGCCGGACATGATGTCCGCTTCCTGGTCAGGAGAGACTACCATGCCATCACTAAATCCGGCCTGAATGTAACCAGCCCGGAAGGGGATTTCGTATTGTCGCAGCCTTTTGTGGCCACGGACAGCGCTGCAATCGGCATCGTGGACTGGGTGATCTGCGCGCTCAAATCGACCTCCATCCACTCTGCGCAGAAGCTGGTGCAGCCCTGCGTGGGCACGGATACCCGCATACTGGTGCTGATGAACGGACTCGGGCTGGAGGACCATTTCGCCACCTGGTTCGGCGCGGAGCGCGTATTCGGCGGACTGGCTTTCACCTGTATCAACAGGGGTAAGCCCGGCAACGTGCATCATCTGGCCTACGGCGCAGTTACACTGGGACATTACCAGAACGATCCGGCCGAAATCGAGAAGGCCGGGGACCTGTGGTCGGGCAGCAAGACCAGCATCCTCACAGCATCTTCGCTTTTAAAGGCCCGCTGGGAAAAGCTCTGCTGGAACATACCTTTCAGCGGCCTGTGCGTTGTCGGGGGGGGCATCACGACGGACCGCATCATGGCGGATGCCGGCCTGCGCGCCGCGGCAAGAGCTTTGATGGAGGAGGTTATCTGCTCCGGCAATGCCGACCTGGCCAGGCGGGGCGAGAAAAGCGTCATCCATGGTGAAACGATGATTGACAGCATGTTCCGCAAGACCTCCACCATGGGCGCATACAGGCCCAGCACCATGATCGATTTTGTAGAGGGCAGGGCCATGGAGATCGATGCCATCTTTGCCGAGCCCCTGCGGCGGGCCCGCGAGCTCAATATCCCCACCCACGGACTTGCGCTGTTGACAGCCGTGCTGAGGGCACTTAATCACGGCCGCTGATCACAGGCTACGGCTGTAGCTTGATTGGTCCCGATTCTCCCGAGATCGGCACATATCTGTAAGGGCCGCTGTAATCCAGCCCTTCCATGCCGCTTTTGATATCGTTTACATCCCATATCGAACTGATGACCCAGACCACCGCCACCTGTTTGCTGCCGGTAATCTTCTTGAGCATGGGGGCAAAGTCCTTCGTCCCTTGCTTGTAAAACTCAACGGGACCTATCTCGTAACCCTCGCCGGTGGAACGCTGTTTCATCGCGGCCAGGGTGCTCCTCCCTGTCTCGTTATCGATGACCAGGAAAGTGGCATATTTCTTGGAAGGATCAAAGGTAAAGCCCTGTCCCGGTAAAAGCGAACAGGCGGCCAGGGGTAGTAAAAGCATGACCAGAGCTGTAAAAACAAAACCGGAATATTTAAAGTTCATTTTCTTTTCCTTATAGTAATGCGTATATTATACAAAACGGCAGGTACTGATGTTCAATCCGGTGTATAATCCTCACTAATATGCAGAGAGTTTACAGCAACGATAAAATCACGGTCTTCTGGGACTCGGAAAAGTGTGTCCACTCCGGCAACTGCTTTTCAAGCCTGCCCGAGGTCTTCAAGCCGATGCGCCGTCCCTGGGTGGTTATCGATGCGGCCGAAGCGGAGGAGATAAAGAAGGCCATCGAAAAATGTCCTTCAGGTGCGCTCACCTGCAAAATGAATAAATAAGGCCTGCCGGCCAATTACTTCTTTTTAATCCTGTCATAAAGCTCGATGAACCAGATATTGAGCGCGATGGTCAGGACGATAGGCAGGCTGATCAGCCACAGATTCTGGGCCAGGTCGATGCGGAAATACTGGCAGACCGCCAGCAGTACCACCGTGAGTAAGATACCCAGGCCTGCGCACCCAACGGCCAGAGATACATAGGTCAACACAAATAATTATACCTTAACAACCATGCCCTGGACTTATGTAAACAAAGAGCTGCCGGCGGCGGCTCCGGCCACGGGCAACAGTCGTTTGGGACATTGGGGGCATGACTAAATACCTATTGATACTGCAATATCTGCTGCTATAATAGTCAATTGGAGGTAACCTATGGGAATCCAGAATGCGGGTGAGGTGCTCGGTGTCGTATGCCTGGGGCTGGCATCCCTGGCAGCTTTTCTTATGGTGCCCGCCCGTGAGTTGAGCGCGAGGGAGAGGATCGGCATACATACGTTTTACTGGGCTTTTGCGATTTACGCCGCCTGGACCATATTCTTCATGTGGGACACCGGGAGCTGGGAGAGATACTTCTACACCTGCATCCCTCTGATGATTGGCCTTATACTCAGCTTCCTGTCCGAAACACAATCAAAACAGCCTCCCATCAATATCAATGACGCCCGCCTCAAAAGGATCGCCGTCCAGACATGGCACCGGCTGCCGAATAACGTAAAAAGAGGCCTGCAGAGCGCGGTTATGAACATACAGGGCGTGCCGGAGTGGAGCGAACTGGACGAAGAAGATTTCAGAGGACAGGGCTCCAGGGCCGCACGCTGGTTCACCATACTTCCCCTGCCCACCAGAGGTATTCTTCACGTATCGGAGAGCGACTGCCGCAACTTGCAGGACCGGGAAGTGGTCGAAGCGCTGGCGCATGAGTTCGCCATGGCCTATCAGTCCACAAAAACACCCTTCGACAACAACGCCATCGAGAAGGCGGGCGAGGCGCTGCCTGCCAGGTGGAAGTTCACTAAATAGGTATCCCTACGTATTTATCCGGCGGCGCGCCGACTGTATACTTCCCTCTCACTGCAATGAAGGAGAAAGTGTGCGATGGTTAAAATCATTTGTGACAGCACCGGCGACGTACCTGCGGATATTAAAAAACAGTATGACATCACCATAGTGCCCCTCAACGTTATTTTCGGGTCCGACAGCTTCCAGGACGGGGTAGACCTGACTCCGCCTCAGTTCTACAAAATGCTGGTGGAGAGTAAGGTGCACCCGACCACCTCACAGCCGGCGCCCGGACTGTATGAGGAGGCCTACCGCCGACTATCTAAAGAGACCGACGAGATAATGGTGCTGACCCTATCCGGCGGCATCAGCGGCACCTTCGAAAGCGCTGGGCAGGCTAAGAAAATGGTGGGCAATCTGTGCAAGATCGAGGTTATCGACACCAGGATGACCTGCGCCGGACTGCTGCTGCCCACACTGGCTGCGGCCAGGGCGGCCCAGAAGGGCTTAAAGCTGGCGGAGATAACGAAATTGATCAACGATATGCTGCCCAGGCTGCGCGTTTATATGATTTTCGATACGCTCGAATATCTGAGGAAGGGAGGGCGCATCGGCAGGGCCAAAGCGCTGCTGGGCGGCATGCTTAAACTTAATCCGGTGCTCACGCTCAAGGACGGCGTAATATCGCCGGTCGCTCAGGCGCGGGGCCGTGCCAAGGCCATGGAATTATTGATCGACCTCATGCATAAGGCCGGCCGGCCGGAGGAAGTCGTCATAGAGGACGCGTCCACCCCCGATGACCTCAACTATATCGCCAAAAGGATCGGCGAAGTCCTGCCCGGGGCGTCCATAATGCGCAGCACAGTCAGCCCGGTCATCGGCGTACACACGGGACCCAGCGTCATGGTCGGGGGTACGATCAGCACCGCCTGAACCTGCTATTCATTCAATAATATCCACTGAACCTATGCAATATCCTGCCATGAGACGGGCGTTTATCGAAATGTCGTCCGGCTCAAACGGCTTATAATACAGGCAGTTCCCTACAAAGCCGCATAGCGCCGTGCACCCTCAGCTTCACAGCTGCACCCGAATCAACCCAGTACATAAGTCATAGTACCATAGTAATATTGATTATTTGAACATAGTCGGGTTATATATATGACATATGTATATAAGGTCGGATATGAAGGTAACCGGTAAGTTTAGCTTGTATGCATTTAAAGGTGAGGTTGAAACCGAAAAAATATGCAGAAGAACGATCTTTAGATAAGGCATGGGCCGGCATCAACCGCGAGAGCTATGATCAGCTGTTCAAAACCATATTTTTGAATTCCCCGACAGGTAAATACGTTGGGCAGAGCGGCAAATTGGTGCTCTGCAATCCTGCCTTTGAAAAGATCACCGGCCACAGGAAGCATGATCTCAGAGACGTAGAGCATTTGAGCCTGGTCGTTCCGGACGACAGGGAACGCGTCAGAAGAGACGCCATCCGCATGCTCAAAGGCCTGCGCAAAACGCCCTATCAGTTCAGGGTGTGCACGCGCCGGGGCGAGGTGCGCTGGGTGACCGAGACCGTCGTGTCCATCGTGTACCACGGACGGCGCGCCGTCCTGGGAAATTTCATTGATATAACCGAGCGTATAAAGGTCGAGGACGACCTCCTGAGTTCCCGGGACCTGCTGCAGAACGTGATAGACGCCACACCCGATTGGATGTGCGTTAAAGATCTCGAGCATAAATACGTGCTGGTCAACAAAAGTTTTGCTCAAGCCCAGCATCTTTCGCCGCAGGATATGATAGGCAGGCCGGATACCGACTTCTTCGCAGAGGATCTCTGCCTGGGCAATCTCCACAAGGGTATCGCAGGATTTCACCATGACGACCTGCAGGCCTTTCAGGGCCGTCTGGTGCAGAACCCGGGTACCGTCGTGACCTGGGCCGACGACTCGCAGCATATTTATGATACGTACAACATCCCGCTGAGAGACAAAGCGGGCGATATATACGCAGTCCTGGTATACAGCCGCGACTCCACCGAGCGGCAGAGGGCAGAGGAAGATCGCGAGGCCTCGCTCAACGCATTGCAGAGGACGCTGCGGGCACTGGTGGACACCATGGTCAAGGTGGTGGAGATGCGCGACCCCTATACCGCCGAGCACCAGCAGAGGGTGGCCGAGCTGTCAGGCGCCATAGCCAGAGAGATGAAGATGGATGAGCAGCGTATCGAACACCTGGTGATGGCCGCCAAAATACACGACATCGGCAAGATGTATGTGCCGTCGGACATACTCAGCAAGCCGGGAAAGCTGACCGCCACCGAGCTGGACCTGATCAAAACGCATACGCTCGGCAGCTATTCCATACTGCGGGACATCGAGTTCTCCCGCCCCATCGCATTAATGGTCCTGCAGCATCATGAAAGGCTGGACGGGTCCGGGTATCCCCAGGGCTCAACAGGCAAAGAGATGCTGACGGAATCCAAGATACTGGCCGTGGCCGACGTGGTGGAAGCAATGTCATCGCACCGCCCCTACCGGGCGGCGCTGGGTATCGAAAAGGCCCTGGCTGAAATATCCAAGAATAAAGGCAAGCTGTACGATCCCGAGGTCGTCGACGTATGCCTGATGCTGTTCAAAGAGAAGGGGTTTAAATTCGAGGATAGGTTTGTCTTCAGTGACAAGTAAATAACCCCTTTTCAATATCACCGGCATCCCTCTAAACCCTTTTCTTCCCGCTACGTTTTAATATTTGATCAATATTTAAGCTGTATACTGATTATGTAAACAGGTTAATATGGTCGGTATTAATAAACAGGATGTAGACAGATGCTACAGACATTGTATTGCCCCAGGTGCATGGCGCGGGTCGTGTGCGGCGAGAGGTATTGTGGAAATTGTGGCGCACGTCTTACCTGGGCGGTGCGGCCGGCACAGCCGGGCGAAAGCGCGACGCCCCTCAGCAAAGATATCTCCAAACTGCTGACTGACTTCGAGAAGCACCTCAAATGCAGCCATTCAACATAATTCAGAGGCAGGCTGATTGAGTTTCACACCAGAAAAATAGAGAAGCGCTGATCGGGTCGAAGCAATCAGCGCTTCCCTGCTTATATATGACCGGCCGGCTACGGGCCAGGCGGTGGCGGTGGAAGCGGTCCGGGTCCGGGCGGTATGGGTCCGGGTCCGGGCGGCACAGGACCGGGGAAGGGACGCGGCGCAGGATAATAGCGATACGGATAGCCATAGGGTGTGCCGTATGTGTAGGTCCGGTAATAGATAACGGTGGGTTGATAGGCCGGCTGCGCAGAAGTTGTATACGTGCTCTGCTGTTGCTGCAGCTTGGCCTGGGCTTCGGCCAGCGACTGCTGTGTGCTGTTCAGCTGCTGCTGGGTCGAGGTGAGCTGCTGCTGAGTGGAGTTGAGAGAGTTGTTCAGCGAGTTCACCTGGCTCTGCAGGGCCATATATTGCTCACTGCTTATACCGGTGGAAATGCAACCCGCCGATACCACCGTCATCAGTAATACGACCGCAAGAACCGCGATAACTGCTGTCTTTTTCATTTTCACCTCCTTTGCTATAAGCATAAGGGAGGCGAATTGAGTGTGCTTGACGGCGGACTGATAAGTCTCTGATATCAGGCTAACAATTTGTTGGCTATAGCTGTCAGGGGGTACCAGTCACCGTCACCGTCACCGTGCGGTTATCCGTTCCGTAGCTGTTGATAGCGGTCAGGGTATAACTGGTCGTTACATCAGGCGTTACCGTCTGTACGTATTTCGAGGCCGGGACGTTGATACCCTGATCTATAATATACAGGGTGGCTCCCTTTGCATCCCACGAAAGGTTCGATGTGCCGCCCTGAGATACGCTGGTGGGATCAGCCCTGAAGGACCTTATGAACGGCGCGACACCGTCGGTCAACACTGTTACGTTGACTGTGACCTGATTTTTCACGGTGCCGAACGTGTTGACGGCGGACATCTCATAGACGGTGGTGGCCGTAGGTATAACCTTGGTCCAACCGGAAGAAGGCACACTGCCCACAGTGGGACTGATCGAGACCGTCCTGGCCGCATCGACCTCCCAGTTGAGCGTTACCTCCTCCCCCAGCGTAATCGACTGGCTGCTGGCCGAAAATGTCTTTATCTGCGGCGGGTCTTTGGTTATGGCCGGGCCGGTGCTGATACTGGAGGTATCCACGCTGACTGTGACCGACTTGCTCACCGATCCGTAATCGCTCTCGGCCCTTATTGTATAGGTAGAAGTCTCCGTCGGGGTCACGATGAAGGTGCCCTTCGCAGCTACGCCGCCGATGCCCTGGCTGAGGCTGATCGACTTGGCGCCGATGATGTCCCAGGTCAGGATGCACTCGTCGCCTGCTTTGATCGAACCAGGGCTGGCGCTGAAGGTTGTGATTATGGGCGACTTGGACGTGCTTACCTCAAGCGTGGCGGAAGCCGTCGAATTGCCGTTCGCATTGGCTGCCGTAAGTATATAGCGCGTGGTGGTGCTCGGAGAGACGACTTTCGATCCGGTGGGCGACACGGTCCCAACCTCGGGTTGGATGGATACCGAGGTCGCCTGGCCGACGTTCCATGACAGTGTGGACTGCTGGCCGAAATAGATGGCATTCGGGCTGGCGACGAAACTGCTGATGGTCGGGGTCTTGCCTGTAACCGTTATGGTAATCTCCCTGCTTACGGAGCCGCCGAAGCGGCTGTCGGCCGTCAGCTTGTACGAGGTCGTCGCGGCAGGCGTTATTTTCTTGGTCCCGCTTGCCGGCACCGTACCGATGCCGGGATTGATGTAGACCGAAGTCGCCCCGCTGACATCCCACTGCAGCGTCACGTCCTGGCCGGATACCACCGTCGGGGAACTGGCCTCGAAAGCCGCCACAACCGGCGGCGAGAACATCTTCTCTATATCTCCTTTCAGAGCAACGCCCGTAATGATAAACGCGGTAACCACCAGCACGCCGGCGCCTGCATAAATGCACATTGTCCGATGGTCTTTGACCCACTGCAGCAGTTTCGAGACGGCGCCGGGACCCGGTTTCTGCTCCTGTCCCTGCAGCTCCTGTCCCGACCATTGATTGCCCGCCTGCGATTGATACCATTGCTGCTGCTGGGAGTACTGGGCATCCGAGGACTGGTACTGTCCCTGCGTCTGCGCTCCCTGCCAGTTCAATGCCGTTCCGCAATAAGTACACTGCGCCTGCCCGTAGGCTACGGGCGTATTGCAATAGGGACAGTAATATGTCTGCTGCATGGTATATTTTTACCGCCGTCGCAGCGGTAAGTCAAGCTATTTGATGCGCCCCCGCTTTCGTGCCCTTAATAAATGCTTTATAATCTTGACATAAACTATTGCATACATATGTGACAAAAGTGAAGATTTGTTATGCAGCAAATGTACTCTTGTCCGAATTGTAGAGCGCCCATTCAGTATGGCCAGCCGTATTGCACCTACTGCGGCATGACCGTAAACTGGCCTCCTCCGCAACCGCCCCGGTATCCATACCAGCAGCCGGGCTGGGGCCAGCAGCCCCCTTATGGGCAGCAGCAGTATGGCTGGCAGGGTCAGCAATACCAGTACAACAGCCGGCGGTCGCCCGGCGGAGGCTTCCCCGCGGGCATCATCTGGCTGGTCGTTATATTGCTTATCATCGGCGGCACGATCGGTGGAATTTATTATGCCACCAACGGGGCTGTCTTGAGCTGGTTCTCACCTCCGTCGATTACTTCTTTTAAAGCCAACCCTGAATCCATTACCACGGGCGGATCGGCAAAACTGGACTGGGCCGTCAAGGGCGCCCAGACGGTTGCCATCAGCCCCGATATCGGGACGGTATCGGCCAGCGGCTCGCAGTCGGTGAAACCGGGCACGACCACCGAGTATATGCTGACCGCTTCCAATATCGCCGGCTCCACCCGTGCATGGGCCACTGTTGCCGTTACCAAACCCAGCAAACCAGCCATCAGCGGCTTCAGCGCCAATCCGGGCACCATCACAGCCGGGCAATCGACCACGCTGTCCTAGAATGTTGCGGGAGCAACCACCATTTCCATCAGCCCCACCGTCGGCAGTGTATCGGCCACCGGATCAAAGAGCGTGACACCAACTGAGACAACCACTTACACCATCACCGCCGTCAACGACACGGGTACATCGACAATGACCGCTGCAATTACGGTCAATCCATCGGGTCCGCCGGTAATCAGCAGCTTTACAGCCAGCCCGTCCTCCATCGCCTCCGGCGGCAGCTCGACGCTGTCATGGACTGTCGGCGGCGCTACATCCGTGTCCATCGACCAGGCTATAGGCACCGTGTCGAACACCGGGACGAAATCGGTTACACCAACCACCACCACCACGTATACGCTCACGGCCAGCAACAGCCTGGGCAGCTCTACCAGGACTGCAGCGGTCACGGTAACCGCGGCCGGCCTGCCCGTCATCACTACATTCGCCGCCAGCCCGACGTCGGTCTCCTCGGGCGACAACGTGACACTGTCATGGACCGTTACGGGGGCGACCACCATCAATATCTCGCACAGCGTCGGGAACGTGTCAGCCACGGGCACGCGCACTCTGAACCCCACGACAACCACAACCTATACGCTCACCGCCACCAATAACAGCGGCCCTGTGACAAAGACGGCAACGGTTACAGTGGCAGCGGAAGGCGCGCCTACGATCAGCTCGTTTTATGCATCGCCTGTCAACGTAGCCTCCGGATCATCTTCGACATTGCACTGGGATGTTGACAATGCGACGGACGTATCCATCAGTCCTGCGGTCGGCACGGTAACTGCCGAAGGGTCCCAGGCGGAATTAGTCACTTCCACAACAACCTATCAGTTGACCGCCATCAACATCTACGGCACAGTCACCGCCCAGGCTACCGTCAAGGTTAATGCATCGACCGGCCTGCCAGTGATAAGCTCCTTCTATACCAGCCCGGCCACGGTTCCGTCGGGACAGTCAACTGTGCTGTCCTGGACCGTGACCAATGCGATCACTGTATCCATCGATCAGGGCATCGGCACGGTCTCGGCCTCCGGCTCGAGGACAATTACCCCCGCCGCCACAACCACCTATACCATAACCGCCACCAACGGCCAGGGGTTGGTCACCGCGCCTGCCACGGTCACGGTAACGACGACTTCCGGCACACCGCCGAATATACTTTCATTCACAGCTTCGCAATATAACATCTCAGCAGGAACAACAATACAGCTTCATTGGGAAATAACCGGGGCAACATCCATCTCCATGGAACCCGAGATAGAGGGGCTTTCAACATGGGGATATCAGGACGTAACTCCCACTGAAACCACGACCTACAGGCTCACCGCCTTCAACAGCGCCGGCTCGGATACCGAAACAGTTACCGTAACTGTGAATTAATGAGGCTCTTATCGCGCTCACCGGCCCGGGCTTTCGGGCCCTCTGCCCAGGTACTCGGCCAGAAAAGCCTTTACAACCTGCGGATCGTATTTATCGAGTTTTAGCATCTTGTCCCACGCGGTAAGTATGAAGGGCGAATCAATTATAACAATCATTTGTATAATGTCATAAGCAAATATTAAGATAGGTATACACACGCGTAAAAGTGCCCGGTGAGATAATTGTTCCGGCCTGGGAACTGAAAAGACAGCGAGGAGAAAAGGAATTTGCTGAGATTCAATACCGGTTTCTGCATTTTACTGGCGGGCCTGATAATCATTTTATGCGGCTGCATACCGGCGCCGGCATCTGATATACCGGTCCGCAGCTGGAAAATGAGCGCAGTGACCGGCGAGGATTCGGCCTGGACCAGAGGGGCTCGGATGTTTGCCGACCTGGTCAAACAGCGCAGCGGCGGGCGGATGCAGATAACCGTTTACCCCAACGCCGAGCTGGCGGGCGGCAACCAGCTAAACGAGCTGACCATGCTGCGGGACGGCAACATCGATTTCACCTATCATTCCACCCTGCTTTACTCCAACCTCGACCAGTCGTTCTCCGCCGTCTCCATGCCCTGGCTGTTTACCGACTATG
>CAZDXZ010000038.1:0-14286 GCA_964509615.1 uncultured Dehalococcoidales bacterium | reverse complement strand
GGGCAGCGATACATTATAAAGCCTGGGTTTGCACAAATCCTGAATGCGGTTTCAACCTGAAAATCAGGAATGGTGACATCTACCTGAATGAGCCCATATTCAGCGGCGCAAGTCATACACTGCGCGGTCATTAATAAGGAGAAAAAAGCGGGATAAAGGCGGATCAAAACATGGAGTGGTGGTTTTGACCGAATGGTTGAAACAGCTCCAGTATGAAGTCACCGATTTTTTCTTTCCGCGGACATGTATCGGATGTGGGAAAGTCGGTGATTTTATTTGTACGGCCTGCTCGAAAAAATTGAGCAGGATACTACCGCCCCTGTGCCGGCACTGCGGCAGGCCTGAATCCAGTGGGGCATATTGCTCCGAGTGCTGGGGGACAAAAAGCTCCCTCGACGAAATCCGCTCCGTTTTCATCTTCGATGGCATCGTCCGCCAGGCCGTGCATGAGCTCAAATACCGCAATGTACAAGCCATCTCCGGTTGCCTGGCCGGATTCATGTCCGTCTATTTTCAGGAATACGGCCTGAACGGAGATGTTCTGGTGCCCGTGCCGCTTCATGAGAAACGTCTGCGGGAACGGGGCTACAACCAGTCCCGGCTTCTGACAGAGGCGCTTTCCGGGCTTATATCCAAAGAGGTCAATCCGGCGCTGCTTAAACGCGTCAGGAATACAGGGCCACAGGCGCTAAGCGCCAGCGTCCATGAGCGTATGGCAAATATGGAGAACACGTTTGCCTGCGAGTCAGACGGTGCGGCCGGCCGCAACATCATCGTCATCGACGACGTTTGTACCTCCGGCGCTACTCTCGAATCATGCGCGTCGGCCCTCAAGTCGGCGGGGGCCGGACACGTGCTGGGCTTCACACTGGCAAGGGAAATATCGCAGAGGAGTTGATTATGGAGATCAAAATAGCTGCGCTCAACATGAAGCTGGAAGACGATGTGCGTGAATACGCCGAGAGAAAGCTCGGCAAACTCTCCAGGTATCTCAACAATATCAGCTCGGTCAAACTGGACCTGATCGAAGAGAAAACAAAGTCCCGCCAGCCGGTCTTCGGAGCACAGGTGACGATAAACATCAACGGCTTCCTGATGAGGGCAGAGCAGAAGCAGGACAATCCGAGGGCTGCCATCGATGCCGTAAATGACGTCATGGAGCGCCTGATCGACAAGTATAAGAAAAGGTACAGCGTGAGCAAGGCGCACGACACCATCCGCACACAGGCCGAGCAGGAAGCTCCGCCGGCCGAGCAGCCGCAGTATGTGTATAAACGCAAACGGTTCATTGTGAAGCCCATGACCATCGAGCAGGCTGTGGAGCAGATGGAATTCCTGGGACATGACTTCTTCCTCTTCGTCAGCGACGTCGACAACTCCATTAATGTTGTGTACCGGCGTAAAGACGGCAAATACGGTCTGATCGAACCGGAGTTCGATTAAAGCGTCGCAGAAATGAGAGGCACGAATGTTTAACACCCTGATATCAACGAAACGTGGTTGGGTGGGCATCTCCTTCTCTCGAAAAGGAGTGCATAGGCTGAACCTGCCTGTTGCCGATAGGAAACAGGCCCTATCCCTGCTGTGCGCCGGTAAAGAAAAGGACATTACTGAATCCGAGAGTATGGAAGGGCTGGCGCAACAGGTGAGGGAATATTTCCAGGGCGGCAGGCGTGATTTCGACTGCAGAATGGACCTGTCGGGCGCAACACTTTTCCAGCGCCGTGTCTGGAAAGCGGCCAGGGAGATACCTTATGGAGAGGTGCGAAGCTACAAATGGGTGGCACAGAGGGCGGGCAGTCCACTGGCCTGCCGTGCCGTCGGGAATGCGCTGGCTTCCAATCCCCTGCCGCTGATCATCCCCTGCCACAGGGTCGTTTGCAGCGATGGGAAGCCGGGGGGATTCGGGGGTAAGGCCGGGGATGTCGCATCCAAACTGATGCTGCTCGAGCTGGAGGGAGCCCCTGGTACCCGGCTTACGCGATAAGGTGGCGTATGATTGAACACGCTTATGCGGATATCAATGATATAAACCTTCATTACGTCCGTAGCGGCAACGGGCCGTTGATCATGTTCCTGCATGGCTTTCCCGAGTACTGGAAAATGTGGGAGATGCAGCTCGAGGAATTCGGCCGGGACCATCTGGCGGTCGCGCCGGATATGCGGGGCTATAACCTGTCCTCCAAGCCGGCAGAGGTAAGCAGGTACAAACAGAAATACCTTATGGAGGATATAAGGCAACTGGCCCAACACCTGGGCTACGAGAAGTTTATTCTGGTTGCACATGATTGGGGAGGTGCTGTGGCCTGGACCTTTGCCATGTTTTATCCACAGTATCTGGAAAAGCTGGTTATTATAAATGCTCCCCATCCTGTCGTATTCGAGAGAGAGCTCAGAGAGAACCCGGAGCAGCGAAAGGCCAGCAGCTACATGCTTCTCTTCCGCAGGCCGGAGGCTGAGGCAAGACTCTCGGCAGACGATTACGCCTGGCTGCTTAAAATGGCCTTCGGGGATCTCATCAGGGAAGGGATTCTAAAGGATGAAGATATATCAGGATATAAGAAGGCCTGGTCCCAACCGGGCGCGCTGACCGGAGGCCTGAATTACTACCGCTCCGCCAGCATAGAGGCACTGGAGAATCCGGGTAAGTCGGCTGAAAAGCCGGCTATGACAGCTGGATTGCCCAGGATCAAGTTGCCGGTGCTGGTGATCTGGGGAGAGAAAGATACCGCGCTCTTGCCAGGATGTATTAATGGACTGGATGAATATGTCACAGACCTTACTATCCGGCGTGTGCCCGATGCTTCTCACTGGGTGGTGCGCGAGAAACCACAGCTTGTAAACTCGCTTATACGCGATTTTCTGGAGGGGTAGCCCAAATCAGGAGTGGGCCTGCATTTTGAGTTCAGCCATCAGATTATCGGAATAGTCGATTTTAATATCCGGAACCTCCAGGCGCGTGATCTCATCACCCCTGCGTATGGCCAGTTGCACGCTGTCGTTGCCTGGATACCTGCGCAACACTTCCAGCACCTTCTGTAAATACTCCAGGTCCTTCCCGGAATCTTCGCTCTGCCTGATATTGATGATGAGGGTTTTGGGCGCGACATGGTTGTTTTTCCTGCCGTTATCCTGCTTGGCGGGCTGCGCCGGTTTGGGCGGCTCGGGCCTGGAAGCATCCGGCTCGTAGCGGCTGACCTTGGTGCAGTTGATGTTGGCCCTGTCCTCCCTTACCTTGACGTAGCCTTCCACCAGCAGGATGCTGCCGTCCACCCATAGTTCCTGCGTCTGGGAGTAAACGTCGGACCACACGGTAACCTCGATGTTGCCGTTGAGGTCCTCGAAAGTGACAATGATAAAGATGCGGTTGTTCTTGGTAGTTATTTGTCTGACCGAAGTGACCATGCCGGCCACAATGACCTTCTCCCCGGCCATCTCGGTATTGATCTCGCCGCACAGCACGGTGGCATGCTCCGCCAGGCGTGATGCCATGGCGGTGAGCGGGTGCTCGGAAAAGTAGAGCCCCATCAATTCCTTCTCCCAGGAGAGCTTCTCCTGCAGTGGGACGTCGAAATCCTCCAGGTCAAGGGCGGGAAGGGGTACATCCACGTTGTCCCCGAAGAGGTCGAACATGCTGGATTGGCCTGATAGCCGCTGGCGCTGCTCGCGCTGGGATAGAGAGACGATGCGGTCGAGGGCGGCCAGCAGTCCGCCCCTCTGCCCGAGGTCATCCAGCGCACCCGCCTTTGTCAGGCTCTCCATCACCTTTTTATTAACATTGCGAAGGTCAACGCGTCGGCAAAAATCCTCAATCGATTTAAACTCACCCGCCTCGCGGGCCTCGACGATGGGCAGTACGGCGTTGCCGCCCACATTCTTGATGGATGCCAGTCCGAACCTGATGGCGCGTCCCGTGCCGGTCTTCTCGATGGTGAAATGAGCGAAGCTGTGGTTGATGTCGGGCTTGAGCACCTCTATACCCATGCGCCGGCATTCGGCCACGGCTGAAGCGATGCGGTCGGATTTATCGTAGTAGGTGTTGAGAAAAGCGGCCATATACTCGATGGGATAATTGGCCTTGAGGTAAGCCGTGTCGTAGGCGATGCGGGCGTAGCTCACGCTGTGCGCTTTATTGAAGGCGTAGCCGGCAAAAGGCTCGATCAGGCTGAAGATGGCGCCGGCCTCGCTCTCCGTGTATCCCTTGGTCCGGGCGCCGTCTATAAAATTCTGCCTTTCCTTCTTCATCACGGCGGCATCTTTTTTTCCCATGGCTTTGCGTATGATGTCGGCGCGGCCCAGGCTGTACCCCGCGAAACGCTGCACTATGAAGAGTACCTGATCCTGGTAGACGATTACACCGTAGGTGTCTTCCAGTATGGGGACCAGGTCCGGATGCGGGTAGTGCACCGACTCCAGGCCGTGCTTGGCCTTGATGAAGGTTGGTATATGCTCCATGGGCCCGGGACGGTATAAGGCAACCATGGCGGCGATGTCGGTGAACTTGGTAGGCTTGAGCTCCTTGATGTTGCGGCGCATGCCCGTGCTTTCAAGCTGGAAGATGCCCATGGTCTCACCTGAGGAGAACAACTCGAAGGTCTTTGTGTCGTTGATGGGTATATTGAGCAGGTCCAGCTCGATCCCGTGCTGCTCCTTTATCACGTCCCTGGCCTTGGCCAGCAGGGTGAGGTTCGCCAGACCCAGGAAGTCGAGCTTGAGCAATCCCAGCCTGGCTACGTTGTCCATGGAGAACTGTGTCATGGCGGAGTGCTGTCCGACGTCCCGGCTGCCGCGTTGCATGGGAAGATAGCGTGTGAGTGGTTCGCGCGATATCACGACGCCGGCGGCGTGCGTGCTGGAGTGGCGCGAAATGCCCTCCAGCTTCTTGGCAGTGTCGATCAGCTTGCGCACCATCTCATCGGCGGTATACATATCGGCCAGCTCTTTGACCTCCATCATGGCGTCATCCAGCCTTATGTTGGGCCTGGGTGGTATCAGACGGGCTACCTGGTCGACCGACCCGTAGTTCATGCCCAGCGCTCGCCCCACATCCCGGATGGCCGCCCGGGCGCCCAGCGTACCGAAGGTTATGATCTGCGCCACGTGGTCGGTGCCGTATTTCTGATTGACGTAGGCG
The DNA here is from genome assembly GCA_964509615.1 of uncultured Dehalococcoidales bacterium. GTDB lineage: Bacteria > Chloroflexota > Dehalococcoidia > GIF9 > UBA5629 > CAIMUM01. The sequence continues at coordinate 9,152 of CAZDXZ010000038.1, read as the reverse complement.
ATCACCTCCTCCCGCCGGTCGTCCTGGAAATCAAGATCGATATCGGGCATCTCGCGGCGCTCGATATTGAGAAAACGCTCGAATACCAGGTTGTAGGTCAGAGGATTGATGTCGGTGATGCCCAGGCAGAAGAGCGCCAGGCTGGCTGCGGCGCTGCCGCGCACACCGAAAAAGATACCGGTTTTTCGCACGAACGATGCGAGGTCGTGCACCACCAGAAAGTAGTCGGCGAACTGCGTCTTTTCGATTACATCGAGCTCGTATTCGAGGCGTTTTTCGGTGGCGGCATCGGCATCCGGCAGCCTCTCCTTGAGTCCCCTCCAGCACAGAATTGACAGGTATGCATGCGAGGTCTTCCCCTCGGGCAGGTCAACCTGCGGAAGGTGCGGCTTGCCGAACTCGATCTCAAGGTTGCAGAGCGAATCGATGACGCGCGTATTTTCGATGGCGTCGGGTATATCGGAATACTGTTCCTGCATCTCCTGCTGAGTCTTGAGATAGAAATAGTCGCCGTCCATCTTGAGGCGCCGCTCGTCGTGTATGGTGGTGTTGGTGCCTATGCACAGCAGGACCTCGTGTATATATGCGTCCTCTTTGTTAATGTAGTGGACATCGTTGGTGGCCACGATAGGTATATCGAGTTTCCTGGCCAGCTGGAGAAGGCCTTCGTTGATCTTCTCTATCTCGGCAATGGGATGCCGCTGGATCTCGATGAAGTAATGAGGAAGGTTGCTTTTATACCAGCTGGCGGCCTCCTCGGCCTCGCTCAAACGGTTTTGCAGTATCAGGCGACCCAGTTCACCCTGGGCACAGCCTGAAAGGACCACCAGCCCTTCACGGTATTTGAGCAGCAGATCCTTATCGATACGCGGTTTGTAATAAAAACCCTCGATGTTGGCCAGCGTCACCAGCTGGATAAGATTGCTGTATCCGGTATAGTTTTTAGCCAGCAGCGTGGCATGGTAGCTGGTCTTATCGGCAGCCTCCCTGCTGCGGTAATCGCCGGGAGAGACATAGACCTCGCATCCTATGATGGGCTTGATTCCGCACTCACGGGCAGTCCTGTAGAAGTCGATCACGCCGTACATATTGCCGTGGTCGGTGATGGCCAGGCTGCGCATGCCGAGGTCTCTGGCCCTGTGCACAAGAGGTATAATGCGGCAGCAACCGTCAAGTAAACTGTACTCTGTATGAACGTGTAGATGGGTAAACATACGGCCCGCCCGGAAATTTGGTATAAAATTATAACACAAGTTTTTCGGGTGAAATGCGATTATCGGGAGGAGATTTGAATCAAAAGGCAGCGATCAAAACTAAGGCGATAAGTCCTCTGGGTTGGATGGTGCTGGCCGTGCTTTTTATCTCGATACCCGTCCTCATCATCTCGGGTACAGTCAATATCTACGCCCATTCCCCCGGCCTGTACAAGTACGGATTTAATAAATACGATATCAGCGCCGCCACCGGCATAAGCCTCTCCCAGCTTGATGAAGTGGCCCAGAATATGGTGGGCTATTTCAACGGCAAGCTGCCCTCGCCGCAGATGACGGTAGAAGCATGGGGAAAATCACGGCTGCTCTATAACCAGAAAGAGCTGATCCATTTGGAGGATGTGCGCTATATAATCTCGGTGTTCAAGATATTGCAGTCCGCAGCCATACTTGCTTTCCTGGCGGCGGGCGCCGTGGTCTTCGCCTTGCTGGGGATGCGCAGGCTGCTGCGCGGAATCCTGGCCGGGTGCATCGCAGCGTTGGCGTTTATGGCGCTGCTGGCGGTCTGGTCGCTGATAGATTTCAACAGCCTCTTCTACCTGTTTCATATCCTCAGTTTCTCCAACGATCTCTGGCTGCTTGATCCCTCAAAAGACTATTTGATCAGGATGTTCACCGAGAGCTTTTTCTATGACGCGGCCATCATGGTTACGGTCACGATCATAGCGGAGGCCGTGGTATTGGGTACGGCTGCCCTCGTTTTTGAAAAGGCGATGCTTGCAAAATCTGACCGGGCCGTTTAAACAAGCCGTGTTTGCAGTCGATCAGCCGCAGGTGGAGCAATTGCTGGATGAGCACCCGCTACAGGATTTCCCTCCCCCGCTGGAAGGCATGTGGTCAAGCATGCTGAAATCGGACTTTGAGTGGGAGACAAACTTGGATATAGCGCGGCCGGACTGTGCCTTGCACTTTGGGCATTCTGCATCCGCTTCAGCGCTGGACAGCGATCGCAGCTGCTCGAACCTGATGTGGCACTTGGGGCAGACATATTCGTAAATAGGCATATTTGTACTCTGTAAAATTTTGCGAAATTTGAGCGCAATAGTCAAATGTTGCATTATATTTTTATTTGTAGTACAATTGTTTTAATTGAACGTAAATCAGGTATGGCGATGGGGAAAATATAATGTCGCAGGAGGAGAAATGGAATCGGATAAAGAAAGGGTGGAAAAAGGCAAGGCACTGGACCTGGCTATAAGTCAGATCGAGAAACAGTATGGGGCGGGCTCCATCATGTCGCTGGGCGAGAGGAGGGCTAAGGTCAAGGTTGAGGTCATACCTACGGGTTCCCTCAGTCTGGACCTGGCTCTGGGTGTGGGAGGTATACCTCGCGGACGTATAACGGAGATATACGGTGCGGAGGCGTCGGGTAAGACGACGCTGGCGCTTAATATCATCGCCCAGGCTCAAAGGCTTGGTGGGCTGGTGCTCTACATCGATGCTGAGCATGCGCTCGATACCAATTATGCCGCTGTCTGCGGCGTAAACGTGGATGCCATGAAGGGAGCGCAGCCGGGAACGGGTGAGGAAGCGCTGGATATCACGGAGAGGATGGTGAGGACGCATGCGCTGGATGTGGTGGTAATTGACAGCGTGGCTGCTCTGGTGCCCAGAGCGGAGATCGAGGGCGAGATGGGCGATTCCCATGTCGGCCTGCAGGCCAGGCTGATGTCACAGGCGCTGCGCAAGCTTACACATGAGATCAGCAAGTCAAACACCGCAGTTGTTTTTATCAATCAGCTAAGGGAGAAGGTGGGTGTAATCTTCGGCAATCCGGAGGTGACGCCGGGTGGCAGGGCGCTTAAATTTTACAGCTCAATCAGGATCGACCTGCGCAGAAGCGAAGCGATTAAAAATGGAAGTGAGATCATCGGGAACCGGGTGCGCGCCAAGGTCGTTAAGAATAAAGTAGCCTCTCCCTACCGCGTTGCCGAATTTGACATAATGTTCAGCAGCGGCATCAGCAAAGAAGGGGACATAATCGACCTGGGGGTCAGCACAGGTATTATCAAGAAATCGGGCGCGTTCTTCGACTTCGCCGGCACCAAGCTGGGGCAGGGCAGAGAGAAGGCAAGGGAATACCTGATGCAGCATCCTGAAACAGCGGAAGAGATTGAGAAGCAGATCAGGCAGATCGCCCTGACCGGGCAGGTGGCCGCTGCATCAGGAAAGGAAGCGGTTGACTGAGCGCGAAGCCTCGCCGGAGGAACCGGGAGACCAATACCCGAAGTGCTATGAGGCTGCACTGAACTATATCGAGTACAGGCCGCGCAGCGAAGCCGAGGTACGCCGCCATCTCATGTTCAAACGCAGGTTCAGCGAGGAGTGCGTCAGCCGCATCGTGACCAGGCTGAAGAAGCTCAAGCTGATCGATGACACAGCCTTCTCGGAGATGTGGGCCAGGGAAAGGGTCTCTCACAGGCATAAAAGCAGCCTGATGATAAGACGCGAATTGATGCAGAAAGGCGTTGACGGCTCGATCATCCAGCGCGTGACCGGCGGTATAGACGATGATGCCAATGCACTGAGGGCCGGCATGAGCAAGGCCAGGCATCTCAAAGACCTTGAATATCCTGAGTTCTACAAACGCCTGGCCGCTTATCTGAGCAGGAAGGGTTATGGGTCTGACCTGGTGAAGGCAGTTGTGACGCGGTTGTGGGAATGCAGAAAGGGTGAAAAGGACGGAAATTAATAATTTTTTAACATAAAGTGGTTACGAACTATTAATTAAGGGTATAATAATTATCGAGGTTTAACAAAATGTATAACCCGCAAAGGTTTATTTATAAAGAGAGGCTACTGAATTATGGACTGGATTTTCTACGTGATAATCGGCCTTGTGGCCGTGTTGTTTCTACTGGTTGGATACTTTGCCCGGCAGCTACTGGCAAATCAACAGATACGCAACGCGCAAAACGAAGCAAAGAAGCTGCTTGACAGCGCACAAGTAAAATACGAACAGTTAATCCTGGACGCCAAGGAAGAGGCGGTAAAGGTCAGGGCGGCGGCTGAGGCTGACAGCAGGGAGCGAAGGTACGAGCTGCAAAGGCTCGAGAGAAGGTCCAGCCAGCGTGAAGAACGCCTGGAGCGAAAACTCGAGGCTCTCGAACGCAGGGAGCGCAGCCTTGTCGGCAGGGAGAAGGAGATCGACACAGTCAGGGAGCAGGTGGAGGAGGTTAAAGAGCGGCAACTGCAGAGACTTGAAACGATCTCCGGTATGTCCAGTGATGAAGCCAAGCAGCAGCTTTTAAATGCCGTAGAAAGTGAGATCAAGGAAGATGCATCCCGCCGCGTGCGTGAGTGGGAGTCCCGCATCAAAGAAGAGGTCGACAATATCGCCAGGGATATACTGGCTACCACTATACAGAGGTGCGCCACCGACGTCGTCTCGGAGACGACCGTATCGGTGGTGCCGTTGCCCAGCGATGATATGAAGGGGCGCCTCATCGGCCGCGAGGGACGCAACATACGCGCCCTTGAGCAGGCCACCGGCGTCGATTTGATCATAGATGATACACCTGAATCTGTCACCATCTCCAACTTCGATCCCATACGCAGGGAGGTGGCCAGGGTTGCGCTCACCAACCTGATACTGGACGGGCGCATCCATCCGGCAAGAATAGAGGAGGTGGTGGAAAAAGCCAAGACGGAGGTTGAGTCCACCATACGGCTGGAGGGTGAGCAGGCTTCGCGCAAAACCGGTGTGCAGGGCCTTCACCCCGAGCTGGTCAAACTGCTGGGAAGGCTCAAGTTCCGCACCAGCTATGGACAGAACGTGCTGACGCACAGTATGGAGGTGGCGCATATCGCCGGCATGCTGGCCGCTGAGATAGGGGCGAACGTCACCTTGGCCAAACGGGCCGCTCTACTGCACGACATCGGTAAAGCAGTGGACCATGAGGTGGAGGGCCCGCACGCGCTGATCGGCGCCAACCTGGTCAAGCAGTGGGACAAATCGGTTGAAGTGATGCAGGCCATCTCTGAACATCATGGCGAGGCTACCACAACCAGTTCACTGGGGTTCATACTGGCTACGGCAGACCAGATCAGCGGCTCGCGGCTGGGCGCCAGGCGAGAGTCGCTCGACCAGTATATCAAGCGCATCGAGGCTCTGGAGAATGTTGCCAGCAGCTTCCCCGGCGTGGAGAAGGCTTTCGCCATCCAGGCCGGTCGCGAGGTACGCATCATAGTCAAACCTGAGCAGGTGGACGACCTGGCTGCTATGCGTCTGGCGCGTGACATCGTTAAGAAGATAGAAGACAGCCTGGAATATCCCGGACAGATCAAAGTTACAGTCATGCGAGAGGTGAGGGCGGTAGATTACGCTAAATGATCGGCATGAGGTAGGTATTTGAATATCCTGGCTGTCGGTGACGTAATTGGCAAGCCTGGCAGAAGAGCCTTACAGCAATTTCTGCCAGGCTTGATTAATGAATACGATGTCGATCTGGTGATCGCTAACGGCGAGAACTCCGCCCATGGCATCGGCATTACCGTCAAGACCGCGCAGGAACTGCTTGACGCCGGTGTGGACGTTATAACCAGCGGCAACCATGTCTGGGCGCAGCGCGAGATCGTCAACCACATGGATGGGGACCTGCCCATCATCCGTCCACTCAATTTTCCCCCGGGTGTGGCCGGACGCGGCTACCTTATCATCGATGGCGTACTTGTGGTGAATTTGATCGGGCGCGTATTCGTCGGCCCGGCGGATTGCCCCTTCCGGGCCATGGACAGCCTTCTGTCCTCACTCAGGCCCCTGCCAAAGGTAATTCTGGTAGATTTTCACGCCGAGGCTACATCGGAGAAGATAGCCCTGGGCCGGTACCTGGACGGACGCGTCAGCGCCGTGCTGGGCACACACACTCACGTGGGCACCGCGGACAGCCATATCATGCCCGGCGGCACGGCCTACGTGACCGATATCGGCATGGTAGGCCCGATGGATTCCATTATCGGCGATGATGTCGACAACGTGCTGGAAAGCTTCCTTAGCGGTCTTCCTCACAGGCTATCGGTCGGTAAAGGCCTGGCAGCGCTGGACGCCGTCCTACTGGATGTCGATGAGCAGACAGGCAAAGCGGCTGTAATAAGCAGAATCAGGCGTGAGGAGAGCGAGTCTTGAGGTTCGACCTTCACCTGCACACCACCGGTTCGGATGGGCGGTTGACGCCGACCCAGATGGTCGCGCTGGCGGTTGAACGTGGCCTGAAGGTCATATCCATCACCGACCACGACAGCGTCAGCGGCGTCGGTGAGGCGCTGACCGCAGCCGACGGCAAGTTGACGATCGTACCGGGAGTTGAGATAAATACAGACCTGGCCACAGGCGAGCTGCATGTGCTGGGCTATTTTATAAAGTATGAGGATATGGAGCTGGTGGCAGCTCTGGCAAAGATCAGGGAGTCCCGTGTCGGCAGGGCACAGAAGATGCTGGCTAAATTGGATGAACTGGGTATGCCTGTGGACTGGCAGCGGGTGTTGGAGCTGGCCAAAGGCGAATCGATCTGCCGTCCTCATATCGCGCAGGCCATGCTGGAGAAAGGGTATATCTCCGATGAGAAGGAGGCCTTCGATAAGTACATCGGCAGGAACTGTCCGGCCTATGTGGGACGGGAGAAGGTGGGGCCGGTCGAGGCGGTCAGGATTGTAAAAAAGGCGAGCGGAATACCGGTGCTGGCCCATCCCGCCGACATTGCGGATGTGGACAATCTCATAGTTGAGCTCAAGCTGGCCGGGCTTCAGGGAATCGAGGCTTATTACGGCCAGTACGACAACAGGACCGTAAGCAGGATTGTGGGATTGGCAAAACGGCATGATTTACTGACCACGGGAGGCAGCGATTACCACCATTTCTGCGACAGCAGGGAGGTACCGCTGGGCAGGGTGGATATACCTGAAAGCTCCATAGTGAAGCTGTTTTCCGCCGCAGGCAGGGCATATAAACCTTCCTGAACCTTCAAAGGCAGGGGTTCAGGCCGCTGTTAATCTAAAACGCAGCCGTATTTCAGTTTAAAAGCGGATGGAACATGCTACTAAAAAGTAATATAATATTGCGGTTTTAAGAAAATAATCTCGGAAGGAGTAACATGGAAGCGACGCGAGAAATTTTCTGGCACATCCCCCTCTTGGTTCAGATAGCCCTCTACCTGGCGGCAGCTGTTGCCATAGCGCTGATCTGCTATTCGGTATACAGGCGCTATCAGATGTGGACGCTGGGCAAGCCCGACAAACGGTTTGACAAGCCGGGCTGGCGCATCGGCGAGTTCATCAGACAGTCGATCTGGAACGGCGCCCTGCATGTCCGGTTTTTGCGTGAGCCGTATCCCGGCCTTATGCACTTCCTTATCTTCGTGGGCTGCATACTGCTATTTATAGGCGCAGGATTGGACTTCCTCAACCACTATGTTTTCGACCCGTTTCATGCCGCGTTCATGCAAGGCCCGGTATATATCTATCTGGGCGGGTTGTGGAATATCGCCGGAGTCATGGTCCTGATCGGCCTGCTGATGGCCTTTGCGCGTCGCTATATACAGAGGCCCAAGAGGCTTAACACAATGCTGGACGACGGCGTTGCCCTTCTTCTTATTTTAATCGTCGTGGTTTCCGGCTTCTTCCTGCAGGCTTTCAGGATGATCGCTGCCACGCCCGAGGCGCTGGGATTGTCCCAGCCCGAGTTCTATGTTCATCCTGAGTGGGGACAGGTCAGGTTCGTCGGCTTCTGGATCGCCGGCATGTTCGCCGGCCTGCCCGAGGCTACCCGCTTTTTGTGGTACCAGATACTCTGGTACGGGCACGTGATAATTACCGTGGGCGCTGTCTTCTACATTATCGTTGCCTGGGACAAGTTGACCCATATCCTGATCTCCCCGGTCAATGTGCTTTTCATGACATCTCGTCCCAAAGGCGCACTCAGCACAGTCGATCTGGAGAACGCAGAGACCTACGGCATCGGCAAGATCGAGGACTTCACCTGGAAGCAACTTTTCGACCTGGATGCCTGCACCAACTGCGGGCGTTGCCAGGACAGGTGCCCCGCCTATCTTACGGATAAGCCGCTTTCACCAAGACAGCTGGTGCAGGACCTCAAGACACACTGGCTGGAGCGCTCACCTGCTCTGCTGGCCGAAAAGAAGGCCAAAGCCAAGGCGGCCAAGGCCGGCGGCGAAGCCGCACCCGCACCGGCGGAGGAGGCATCCGCTGCTGTAAAGGCCATGGTGGGCGAGGTCATTACGGAGGACGTTATCTGGGCCTGCACGACCTGTCGCGCCTGCCAGGATATCTGCCCCGTTTACGTTGAACACATCGACAAGATTATAGACATGCGCCGCCACCTGGTGCTGGATCTGGCACAGGTGCCCGAGACCGGACTGGCCGTGCTGCAGTGCATTGAGGCCAGGGGCCATAGCTGCAAGGGCACGACACTGACCAGGACCGACTGGACGGCCGGCCTCGATATCAAGCAGCTTTCAGAAGATCCCAATGTGGAGTATGTTTTCTTCGCAGGGTGTGCTGCATCACTGGAGGAGAGGAGCACCAAGATCGCCATTGCCACGGCCAAAATACTTAAGGCCGCCGGCGTTAGCTTCGGGATACTGGGCGCTCAGGAGATGTGCTGTGGCGAGCCTGCCAGGAGGCTGGGCAATGAGTACCTCTACCAGACGCTGGCCGCCAATAATATCGAGCAGTTCAAAGGCTACAATATCAAGAAAATCATCACCATGTGCCCGCACTGCTTCAATACGCTCAAGAACGAGTACCCGCAGTTCGGCGGCAACTTCGAAATCATACATCACAGCACCTTTATCTCACAGCTTATCAACGATGGAAAGATCAAGCCTGCAGTGATGAAGGAAAACAGGATTACCTACCACGACTCCT
>CAZDXZ010000037.1:0-14388 GCA_964509615.1 uncultured Dehalococcoidales bacterium | reverse complement strand
TAGAATTTGGAATTGATGGAGTAGAAGATCACGGCCAGCAGCAGCACCGGCAGCAGCGCCAGGAATCCTGCGCGAATACCGGCTGCGCCCCCGCCGACCGAGTCTGAAACAGCGCCCACAACCCATGGACCAATCGCAGCGCCGGCCGCGTAAACGAAGGTCACCATCATACCCTGGCCTGCCATGCGGTGCGATGCAGGCACGACATCGGTGATAAGCGAGAAGATCAGCGGGTTGACCATGGCCACAAAGATAAACTGCACGGCCAGCAGGGCTATCAGGACCGGCATTGCGACGGTACCGAACAGGTAGACGATGGCTGAAAGAGCGAGCAAAATCATAAGCTGCACCAGCGCCATCATGTATCCGCGCCCGCCCCTGTTCTTCTTCTGCCACCTGTCTGCTAACCAGCCTCCTATGGGTGATCCGATCACGGCCACCAGCGCGATTACGCCGATTATCGTGCCCGCCTGCGCCGCGTCGAGATTATAGGCGCGGATCATGAAGGCCGGCAGCCAGCCGATCCAGGTGAAAACAACCAGGCCGAAGCAGAATTGTCCCAGCACCGTGAAGGTATACCCCTTGATCTTAAAGAGCTTGATCCAGTCCGACAGGTACTTTTTGCTCAGCCCGGCCTCCCCCTTGCTCTTAACGGTTGCGTAATCTTTTAGGAAAAGGGCCCAGATGCCGAAGATGACGCCGGGTATGGCAAAGATAAAAAACGGCATCTGCCACATGCCGCTCTTCACCGCGATAATGCCGCCCAGGATCATGCCCAGCGCGGTGCCCATCACCGATCCGATGCCGAAGATGCCCGTGATCAGACCTCGCTTGGCTTTGGGATATACAAGGGAAAGCCAGCCGGAGCCGCTGGTGCTGAAGCCGTCCTCGCCCAGGCCGACGAACCCGCGCGCGATGACCAGGCTTACGAAATTTTTAGCCATGCCGGTGGCAAAGGTTGCCGCGCTCCACAGCAGGGCCATAAGAGCGACCGCTTTACGCCGGCTCCAGCGGTCAACCAGCCAGGCGATCGGTATGGTCAACAGGCCTACGCCGACGCTGAAGACGGACTGAACGATGCCGAGCTCGGTGTCGGAGATATTCAGCGCCACCTTGATCTGCTGCAGCACCACCGACAGGATGGAGCGGTCCGCATAGTTTATGAGATAAAGGACGGTCATCACGATCAGGATGCTGGCCGCCTGGCCTTTGGTTACCTTGTATAGCTTTTTGGATTCAGATACATTTTCCATAAGTGTAGAACTCCTTTTTTATTTACCGGTCGGCATCAACCTACAGACCGACGTTATTAAGCCTGTCCAGTATCAGATGCGCCTCTTTCATGATGTCTTCAATAACCTGAGCAGCGCTTTTCAATTCGCCAATCAGTCCGCTCACCTGTCCCGCGGCAGGCACTCCCTGCTCCACATCGCCATCCACAAAAGCGTGATACAGGCGGCTATAAGTTGCCAGGCCTGCAAAGCCATCATTTTCCTTCGAATAGTCGGAATACAGCTTGTACAGTTCCTCCGCTGTCGCTCCCGCCAGCTCCGCTTCGAGATACTTGCTTATGAAATCGTTTTTTAAAGCACGGGTCACGCCACCTCCCATTTTTATCCCGTGTGTTATCGTACAGGCACCTTCAGCCCTGAGCACCGCTTCCTTGAATTTAGGATGAGCGTCGCTTTCCAGTGTTGCCAGGAAGCGTGTCCCCATATAGACACCCTCAGCGCCGAGCGAGAGGGCTGCCATCAGCCCCCTTCCATCTGCTATACCACCCCCGGCTATTACCGGCAAATTGACGGCCTTAGCGACCTGAGGTACCAGCGTCATTGTCGTGAGATCTTCTGTGCCAAGGTGTCCTCCTCCTTCGAAGCCCTCCGTTACAATTCCATCTACACCTGCTTTCTCGGCCTTTATTGCCTGCTCCGGCCTGGTGACGCAATGAAGTACCTTTACTCCGGCGTCATGAAGCTTTGCAGTATACAAAGCGGGCGAACCCATAATCACGATAGCAGCCGCCACATGTTCTTCCACTGCTGTTTCCATAAAAGCATCGGCAAAAGGTTTGTATAATGGATTGGTCGCTGCGGTTATATTGATAGCAAAAGGTTTGTCGGTAAGGCCCCTTACCTTATGTACCTGGGCAACCAGACGCCTTTTCACTTCGACCGGGTCCAGGCTGGGCACCTTCTGACCGGCATTGGGACCAAGGGTGCCCAGGCCGCCGGCATTACTCACGGCGGCCACCAGGTCGGCACCGCTGATCCAGTTCATCGGGGCCTGGATAATCGGGTATTTTATTCCGAGCAGTTCTGTCAGCCGCGTGTTTATGGCCATATCACTGTCCAACTTTTACCGCTGCCTTCAGCTACCCTATGGTGGTATATCCTCCGCTGATGCTCAGCGTCTGGCCACTGATAAAAACCGATGCGTCGGAGGCAAAGAAGGCGACTGCATTGCCCACGTCCTGAGTCGTCCCGAAACGCCCCAGCCCCTTGCCCATGGGGTACAGTTTTATAGCCTTCTCCCTGATACCTTTGATCATATCCTTGGCCTGCTCCTCGGTCATGCCCATCTTAACCATCATGCCGATTCTGCGGTTGTCAAGGCCGGGATGGGGCACGGCGCCCAGGGCCAGGCAGTTGACGTTGATGCAGCTCTTGCCCACCTCTTTGGACAGCGCCTTGCTGAAACCCATCACGCCGGCCTTGCCGGCGGAATAGGCCGCCTGCCTGGGCTCGCCGATCCTGCCGGCATCGGAGATAATATTAATAACCTTGCCGTACTTCTGACTGATCATCCCTTCGAGCACTGCTTTTGTGCAGTTCATGACGCCGTATATGTTCACATCGACATAGCGCTTCCACAGAGCGCGGTCCACCTTGTCGAATGTATTATCCATGGAGGAGGGGGAATCTCCCTCCGGCAAAGGGGCGGGAACACCGGCGTTGTTGACCAGGATGTCTATACGGCCGAATTTATCCAGCGCCTTTTTAACCATCTGCGTGACGGAGTCGAAATCGGTTACATCCGCCTGCAGCGCGATGGCTTCTCCGCCCACAGCGACTATATCTTTGGCCACCCTGTCGGCGCGGTCCTGGAAAAAGTCGTTCACCACGACTTTAGCTCCTTCCTTCGCCAGGGTCGCGGCAATCCCTTCGCCCACGCCCTGTCCGGCGCCGGTCACGATCGCCACCTTGCCTTTGAGACCGAGATCCATGAGAGTCCTCCTGTAGCCTTAATTTAGATTTACAGACCGAAGGCAAACCATCCGCCGTCGGCGGAGATGCCCGCATCGGCCGAAACAACGGTACCGGTGATATATCTGGCTTCATCGGAGACCAGGTAGTATGCGAGTTTACCTATATCTTCCGGATAAAGCGCCTTATGCATGGGAACATTCTTAAGAAACGCCTCCAGGTCGCCGCCGGAAACCCCCTGCGTCTTCTCGGTAATGACTGCCCCGGGGCGGATGCAGTTGACCCGGATGGGAACGGAGGCCAGCTCACGCGACAGGACTATGGTGAACTGCGACATGGCGGCCTTCATGGCGCCAAACAGCGTGCCGGGCAGGGATACCAGTCCCTCGGTGGCGCCGATATTAAGGATGTTTCCGCTTTTCTGCGCCTTCATCTCTTTGGCGGCCCTGCGGGCGCAGTAAAAGGCGCCCATGAAATCGATATTAATAATGTCCTCGGCCAGCTTCATATCGAGATCGGTTATCGACCCCATGGGCTCGGTGATGGCCGCGTTGTTGACCAGTATGTCCACCTTGCCGAATTTCTCTATGGCCTTATCGAACAGGCGCTCAACCTGGTCCTGCACCGCTATATCCGTCTGAACACATAATATCTCAGCTTTGGAGGATTTCAGTTCCGCTGCTGCTTTTTCCAGCTTTTTCATATTCCTGCCGGCGATCACTACATCGATGCCGTTCTGCGTAAATATCTTGGCAATACCCTTACCGATACCGCTTCCCCCTCCGGTGATGACAGCTACCTTATTTGACCTTGCCATTAACTTACACCTCCCATTTAATTTGAAGCCTCATACTATTTATATAATTAGCTGACGGCGACCTTGGTCCATTTTTCAATGCCCGGCAGTGTTGCGTTGAACCCTGTCGTGGCGGCCGTGATGCCCGAGTCCGCGGCAATGATGGAGCCCGTGATATACCTGGCGTCATCGGATGTCAGGAAATAGGCGAGCTTTCCCACATCGTCGGGGACCAGCGCCTTGTGCATGGGTATATGGACCAGGAACACCTCGACATCGCGGTCGGAAAGCTCCTCCATCATCTCGGTCAGCACCAGCCCCGGGCAGATGCAGTTAACCCGGATGGGGATGTCCGCCAGTTCGCTGGCCAGCAGCTTGGTGAACTTGTGGACGGCGGCCTTCATGGGCCCGTAGGCGATGCCCGGCAGAGAGATCAGTCCCTCTACCGAGCCGATATTGATGATGTTGCCGCTTTTACGGGCCTTCATCTCCTTGACCGCCCTGCGGGCGCAGTAGTAGACACCCTTGAAATTGATACCTACGATGTCGTGCACCAGCTTCATGTCGATATCTGTGATGGGCGCCATCGGTTCGGCGATGCCCGCGTTGTTGACCAGTATGTCCACTTTGCCAAACTTCTCTATCGTCTTGTCGAATAGGCGCTCCACCTGCGCCTGAACCGATACATCCGTCTGGACGCATAATATCTCCGCCTTGGATGATTTCAGCTCCGCCGCCGTCTTTTCCAGCTTCTCGAAGTTCCTGCCGGCTATCACCACATCAATACCGTTTTGAGAAAAGATCCTGGCAATGCCCTTGCCTATGCCTCGCCCTCCGCCCGTGATCACAGCTACCTTGTTTGACCTCGCCATTGTCCTTTTACCTCCCGCTTGATTATTTTAACGTAGCAAAACAACGAAAATCGGCATGCGACCGGCTGATATCTGCGAACCGTCCGATGCTAATGTTATATTGTATTATTGTTATATCATATTTACTTTAAATCATCATATAACAACAGGAGGGCGTTGTCAATCATCCCGTGCGCATGAATGAAGCGGGCGCGGCTGCATTGCAGACGGGCGGGCGGTTAGCCCGCAGCAGGCAGGTTAAAGGTCAGTCACCGGACAGGCCAGAGATATCGGTTAAGTTCGAATAAAGGAAGGCAGATACTGGTTCATGAGGGGGTCATCGGGTTCGGACCGGCCGGACCGCTGAGGCCTGGAGAACTCGGTATTCAGCCACTCATAGCCCTTGCCCTTCTTGTGCCTCAGCAGCATATTGGTGTACATATAACGGTCGGCCCTGAAGGTGGCGACAAGGTATTCGATGGCCCTGCCATCCTTTTCATATACCACCCTTCTCAGGATCAGACAGGGGTCTCCCTCCCGGGCATCCAGGATGGCACCGATATAGCTGTCGACGATGTCCGCTTCAATGGTCTGAACGGCCTTTTTGATGGTTATCTTGAGATCGGTCTCCATCAGATGTGTCAGCGTCTTGTTTTTCAGTGCCCTGGGATTCAGCTTTTCTCCTATATCTACGGGAAGGTAGTTCAGCAGATGATACAGCGGCTTCTCGTTGGCCAGCCTGACACGCTCGATGCGGATGATCTCATTACCCTCGGGGATTCCCAGGTAATCGGTGATGGTCTTGTTGGCCAGAATCCGTGAGAATCCGATCACCCTGGTCATGATCTTGATACGCCTGGAGTCATGTGAGCTGATATCTACCAGGTCATTGCCGGTGCCCGACAGCTTGGGCAGTTCGGTCCTTTCGATTTTCTCCGCCACGAAGGTGCCCTTGCCCTGCTTCCTTATGATCAGCCTGTCCTTTTCCAGCGAGGCCAGCGCCTGGCGCACCGTGATGCGGCTGATATTGTATTGCTGGACCAGCAAATCCTCGGTGGGGAAGGGAGCCCCGGCAGCTATCTCACCCGACAATATCTTTTTGCGCAGTATGGTATCGAGCTGATAATACAGAGGCACGCCTTTTTCTCTTGTTAACATCCCTCTTCCTCAATTAGTATTATCGTATCATTACTATAACATTAACATTATACAGGAATCGGCGGATCAATTGTTATAACAATTATCAACCCGTCCGGCTATTTACAAATTATTATTATAACATTATAATAATATAAAGAATTTTGCAACTTTTACAGTTAAGGAGTGGGATTATGAGTGATGCAGGCACGGTAACTGAGGTCATGGCGAAATTCGCGGCCTCTCTGAAGTTCGAGGATCTCCCCCAGGCGGTGGTCGACAAGGTCAAGATCTGTGTTTTCCATGCGCTGGCCTGCACTTTCGCCGGCCGCAACCAGGACTTGATTGCGCCCGCCCCCAATTACCTCAGGGAAATTAAGCTGGGCGGCAAGGCTTCCACTTTTGTGGACGGCATCAAAGGACCGCCCTGGGAAGTAGCTCTGGTTAACTCGGTGATCGGACAGAGCACAGGCCAGGAGGATATGCATGCCGACTCGTCCTGCCATTGCGGCTCGATGATCATACCCGTGGCATTCGCCGTGGGTGAGGAGCTGGGCAGCAAGGGAAAGGACGTCATTACCGCCCTCGTTATCGGCTATGATGTTACGGGACGCATCGGCATGAGCATGCTCTCACCCGATTTCTCCAAGAAATTCCGCCCCAGCGGCATGTTCGGCCCGTACGGGGCCGCTATAACAGCCGCCAAACTTTACAGACTGAGCGAGGGACAGATGGTAGACGGACTGGGCATGGCGGGCACGTTATCCTGCGGCAATATGCAGTGGGCCATGGAGGGCACACACGAGCTGGTGTATCAAAACGGGTTCGCCTGCAGGAACGGCATCACAGCTGCGCTGCTGGGCAAACTGGGTGTCAAGGCATCGCACCAAGTGATGGAAGGCTTCCTGGGCGCCTGGAATACCTATGGTAAACAACCTCTGGCTGAGAAAATCACCGAGGGCCTGGGAAAATCGTTCGAGATAATGAAGGTATTCTGCAAGCCGGCGCCGGCCTGCGCGTACGTGCAACCGGCGGCAGCTCTGGCCCTCAGCATGTTGAGCAAATATGATATTGACCCGGAATCGATCGGGAAAATTGCCATCAAAACATTCCCCATGGGCAAGATGTTCCCGGGGCTGGACTACCAGGGCCCCTTCTCCGACATCGCGCAGTCCAAGATGAGCCAGCAGTACTCGGTAGCCGCCGTCTTCGTCTTTAAGGAGCTGGCGCAGTCAAATTACGAGAAGTATTCGGATCCCCGCGTCAACAAGCTGACCACCCTCATCACAGTGGAAGTCGACGACGCCATCTCCGGCGCATACCCCAAGAAGCAGGGATGCGAGATAACCATTACACTCAAGGGCGGCAAGGTTATCCACGATAAGATGGACGACCTGGAGGTCATGACCGATGAGCGGGTGATCGCTAATTTCGAGGCGCAGGCCACCCGCACGCTGTCAAAAAAACAGGCGGACGAGCTTAAAAACGCCATACTCAACCTGGATAAGCTGGATAATATCGGCAGCCTGGTGAAGCTCAGCATTAAGAAATAGGATGTAAGATGGAGAAAAGTAAAAAGATACGCGTACTGGTAGCAAAACTGGGGCTGGACGGGCATGACCGCGGCGCCAAGGTTGTGGCCCGTGCGCTGAGGGATGCAGGCATGGAGGTTATCTATACCGGAATACGCCAGACACCGGAGATGATCGTCGCCACCGCCATCCAGGAGGACGTCGACGTCGTGGGGCTGAGCTCTCTCTCCGGAGCCCACATGGAGCTGTTCCCCGAGATCATCAAGGGCCTGGCTAAAAAGGGTAAAAAAGACAGTCTCTTCATCTGCGGCGGCATCATCCCCGATGAGGACGTGCCGAAGCTCAAGAAAATCGGTGTCCAGGAGGTATTCGGACCCGGCACATCGACCAGGGACATCGTCAATTACATCGTAGAACGTTTTAAGAATTAAGGAGGCACAGGATGGGCAAAGTTTCACCGCACTGCAAGGTTACCTGTCTGGATTACGGCGAGGAGCAGGGACTGACGAACCTGTTTTTTGCGGACAAACCCTCGGAGCAGTTCGTGTTCCCCATACCCGGTTTCTATATAGAAACGGCCGCGGGAACTAAAATCCTGTTCGATACAGGCTGCAGTCCGGATTATAAACAGACCTGGGGACTATTGAACGAGTTCCTGCCGTATGTGAGACCGAGTTTCATGGTCGATCAGCTGAAGAAGATCGGTGTGACGCCGCAGGACATCGATTACGTCGTAATGTCGCATCTTCACTACGACCATGCGGGAGGACTGTCGTCATTCAGGGGCGCCAAGGCCAAAATTGTGATCCAGAAAGCCGAGGCGCATGTTGCCATGTCGGCTGTTTATACCAACCGCTCCGATATGGCCTATGCCGGCTATGTCGGCACCGACTTCCAGTTCTCGGACCTGAACTGGCTGGTTATCGATGGTGACTACGACCTGCTGCCCGGCATACACCTTCTCTTCCTCCCCGGCCACGCACCGGGTGAGATGGGCGCCAGGATCGAGACAAAGAGCGGCGACCTGATCATAGCCAGCGATGCGGTTTACACCGCAGAAAGCTACGGCCCGCCGGCCAAGCTGCCCGGCGCAGCGATCAACCTGGATGACTACGTGAAAAGCGTTGAGAAAATCAGGCGCATCGCCGGCCTTTACGAGGCCAAGGTCATCTTCGGCCACGATTCGGCCCAGAAAAAGGCCATGTTCCCCGAGTGGTGGAGCTAAAGTTCAGCGGGCTTTGCGCGGCGCCATATAGATATCGGCCTCTATCATCTTATTGTCCTTGAAAAAGTGGTGGGTGAAATAGAGGTTGCCGTTATTGTCGAGCGACGGCTCGGCGGCGAACTGTGAGACGATCATCTCCGGTTTTTCCCATTTACCTCCGGCTTTTTTAGCACGGTAGATGGCCGGGGTGCCCATATATGTGCGCGTAAACCACAGCTCGTTCCCGTCCTGTGTCAGAAAGGGCCAGCCGTCGGTTCCGTCCGAATTGACTTCGGTCACGTTGACCGGCTGCTGCCACTGTCCGTCTTTGAGAGAGGTGAGCCAAATATCGTAACCTCCCTGGCCGCCGGCGCGCGGCGAGTGAAAATACATGTTTTTGCCGTCCGCCGTTATATGCATCTCACCGATCTCGTAATCCAGGTTCAGCTTCTGGCCCGCATTGGTGAAGCCGCCCCACTTACCGTCCTTGTAGGTCGCGGTCCACATATCCATGCCCCGCAAGTTTCCCTGGCGCGCAGAAGCAAACCACATGGTATTGCCCTGCACGAATGCAGCGCCATCCAGAGAAAGCTGATTTTTATCCTGCAGCACCACCCGCTCCGCCTGCTGCCAGGTCCCGGCATCCTTTGTTGAAACCCAGATACCCGTCACGCCGTCAAACAACTGCTTCTCCGCCGGTATGCCCACATCCGGTGTGAAGAAGAAATATATCTTGCTGCCGTCGGGAAGGACGAAGGCCGAATCTTCGCCGCCTGCCGAGTTGACGCCGCCGCTCAGCGGCACCGGCTGATCGAATTCATCGGAGTGAAGAATCGGCGGATGGACGTCGGTGGCCGGCGATACTTTTACCGCTCCCGCCGCTATGGCCTCGGCACGTGTGCGCAAAGCAGGCGCAGCCTGATCCGGTTGGGATCCACAGGCCAGAAAAGCCCCTACGATAAAGATTGCACAGGCCAGAATGATGACTATTCTCATTTCAGCATACCTCCCTTAATTCACCTCGCGGGGGCGTTGTTCAACTGCGCCCTAATCCGGGCGGGTTTGAAAACCCGCCCCAACAATTCCTCGATGTAGGGGCGTACCTTCAGGTGCGCCCGTGCAATTATTCCTGCGCACTCCTCTCTGCGGCCTTTTTGGCCCTGAAACGCTCATTCATGGTGAGCAGCCGTTTGCGCAGCCTGATGTTCTTCGGTGTTACCTCCACCAGCTCGTCGGCGTTGATGAAGTCCATCGACTCCTCCAGGCTCATTTTAAGCGGCGGGGTCAGCCTTACTGCGATATCCGCCGTGGAGGCGCGGATGTTCGTTTGCTTCTTTTCCTTGCAGACATTGACCGCCAGGTCGGTGGGCCGCGAATTCATTCCCACTACCATGCCCTCGTAGACGGGTGTCCCCGGCTCGATGAATGTGATGCCGCGCTCCTGCGCATTGTTCAGGCCGTAGGTCACTGATACTCCATCCTCTGCCGCCACCAGCGCTCCGCTACGCGTCGAGGCGATCTCCCCTGCATATGGTTCGTAGCCCAGGAATAGCGTATTCATTATACCCTCGCCGCGGGTGGCTGTCAGGTAAGCGCTGCGGAAGCCGATCAGACCGCGCGTGGGAATGTGATACTCCATGCGCAGGTTGCCGTGCCCATCGTTAAACATATTTGTCATCCTGCCCAGGCGTTTGCTGAGCATCTCGGTAAGCGTGCCGATGTAGTCCTCGCGCGTGTCTAGTATAAGCTGCTCCACCGGTTCATGCAGCTTGCCGTCTATCTCTCTGGTTATGGCCTCGGGACGGGATATCTCGAACTCGTAGTCCTGGCGGCGCATAGTCTCCACCAGTATGGCCAGATGCAGCTCTCCCCTGCCGGATACCAGGAAGAGGTCGGGGCTGTCGGTATCCTCCACGCGCAGGCTGATGTTGGTTTCCAGCTCGCGATACAGCCGTTCGCGCAGCTGGCGCGAGGTGCAGTATTTGCCCTCGCGCCCGGCAAAGGGTGACGCGTTGACACCGAAGGTCATCTTCACCGTGGGCTCACCGATCGCGATGCGTGGCAGGGGCTCCGGAAATTCAGGATCTACCACGCTGTCTCCGATGCTGACCTCCTGCAGGCCGGTCAGGGAGACGATCTCTCCGGCCGAGGCCTCCTCGACCGCCAGGCGGTTAAGTCCCATGAAAGTTAAGACATCGGTGATCTCGTATTTGCGTGCGGAGCCGTCGGCGCCGATGACCGCCAGCGTATCTTTGGGCCTTACGCTGCCCCTTAATATGCGTCCGATGGCGTAGCGCCCCTTATAGCTGTCGTAATCCAGGTTGGATACCAGCATGCGGAACGGGCCCTCGTCCACCTCAGGCGGGGGCACCTGCCTGAGTATCGCCTCGAAAAGGGGCGCCATATCGACACCCTCGACGGCAGGATCGGTTGTACAGGTCCCGTTGCGGGCGCTGGCATACAGGACCGGGAAGTCGAGCTGGCCGGCGTCGGTGGCAAGCTCAAGGAACAGGTCCTGTGTGAGGCTGACCACCTCGGCTATACGGGCGTTCTCCCGGTCTATCTTGTTGATAACTACAATGGGCTTCAGACCTTTATCAAAGGCCTGCTTAAGCACGAAACGGGTCTGCGGCATGGGCCCCTCCACCGAATCAACCAGGAGCAGGCAGCCGTCCGCCATATTGACCACACGCTCCACCTCGCCGCTGAAATCGGCGTGGCCGGGCGTGTCTATGATGTTGATCTTGACGCCACGGTACATCACAGCCGTGTTCTTGGCCAGTATGGTAATGCCTTTCTCGCGCTCCAGCGCGTTGCGGTCCAGTATCAGCTCACCCACCTGCTGGTTATCGCGGAATACCTTGCTCTGCTTGAGCAGGGCGTCAACCAGGCTGGTCTTGCCATGGTCGACATGGGCAACAATAGCTATATTTCTGATATCTTCACGGAATTTTGCGGACAAGGGGATGCTCCTTTGGAAAACTATCGGCGCCGGGTCAGAAGAGTGCGGGTGATTGTAACCATATACTATAATAGTAGCACATTGAAGGCTGCCCCATATACCGCTGCTACCTTGAGTGATTCGCATATGATTGAAAAAAGAAAGCTGGACGCCCGCATCGCCGTGATGCTGGCCGGTATGCGTCTGCTCCGCAAGGAATTCTATAATCCACGGATTACACCTGAAGCCAACCGCCGCATTGTTGAACGGGACAGCCGCCTGGTGGCCGGCTGCAGGGAAAAAATATACGGTATGTTTGACATGAACATAGGCCAGGATCTGCCGGTCAGGATTTACAGGCCTTCGGAGAGGTCCGGCCTCCCCCTGATACTTTTTATCCATGGAGGCGGCTGGGTGGTGGGAAGCATTGAGACCCACGACAATGTCTGCCGCAAGCTGTCCAAACTATCCGGGGCTATCGTTGTCTCTGTGGGCTACCGGTTGGCGCCTGAGAACAGATTCCCGGCGGGACTGGAGGATGTTTATGCCGCCCTTGAGTGGATTAACCAGAAGGCTGGTTCATTCGGAGGCGATCCCACCCGCCTGGCTGTGGCGGGCGACAGCGCCGGTGCAAACCTGGCCGCCGCTGTATGTCTGGTTACGCGGGACCGTGGAGGGCCGCCGGTTCGTTTCCAGGCGCTGGCCTACCCTGCAGTGGACGCCTCGAACCTGGACAGGGAATCCTACCACCTCAACGGCAAGGGCTACTATCTGACCAGACAGGTTATCGAACAGGTCATACCACTCTATATCAATAAGCCCAACGATATATTTAATCCATACGTCTCGCCGCTTCTGGCCGAGACCCCTAAAGGGCTGCCTCCGGCACTTATCATCACGGCGGAATTCGATCCCCTGCGTAGCGAAGGTGAGGCCTATACGCAGCGCCTGGAAGGGGCAGGGGTTTCCTGCAGGCTTCACAGGTACACAGGCATGATCCATGGATTTGTCTCGTTCACCGGCATTCTTCCGCAGGCGGGCCGGGCCATAGACGAGATTGCAGCCGCGATATCTGAAGCCCTGATGTGATATACTTCACGCTTAATTCCGGTATCTGACAAGGAGGTTCGCATATGAGAAAGGTCGTGATCGCGGGCGCAGGCATGACCAGGTTTACAGGAAAGCAGCCGAGGACCGCCATAGAGCTCTTCGGCGACGCCGCCTCGGAGGCCATTAACGAGTGCGGCATCAAACCCAAACAGGTGCAGGCCCTGTTCATGGGCAATTTCATGGGCGATTTCGAGGAGGGGCAGGCGCATGTTCAGGCCTTCACGGCGGACTACCTGGGGCTGGCCGGCATACCGGCCAACCGGTACGAGAATGCCTGTGCTTCGGCCTCGGCCGCCATTCGCGACGCCTTCATCTGGGTGGCCTCGGGGCAGTTCGATATAGTACTGGCCGGAGGGGCGGAGTGCGCCACCAAGATGGGCACGCCGCTGGCCACACGTACCTTCGCCATGGCCAGCGACAGCCGCTATGAGTACGCCGCGGGTGTGACCTTTCCCGGCGTCTTCGCCATGCTGGCCCACCTCTACGCAAAGCGCTATGACATACCGCTGGAAACCCTTAAAAACCAGCTTTACCAGGTTTCGATAAACTCGCATTACTACGGGGCGCGCAATCCCAAGGCGCAGTTTCATAAGGAGCTGACCCTGGAAGATGCGCGGAAAAGCCCCGTTGTGGCCTCTCCCCTGCAGCTGGCGGACTGCTGCCCCTTCACAGACGGCGCGGCGGCTTTAATAATTGCCTCGGAGGAGGCGGCCAGGAAGATGACTAAAAAGCCCGTAGTGATCGCCGGCGTGGGGCAGGCATCGGCGGGCAACCTGCTCAGCCAGAAGGAGTTCCTGCCGCGCATAAGGTCCCGCGAGCTGGCAGCAGAACAATCCTACAAAATGTCCGGCCTGGGACCGAAGGATATCGGCGTGGTTGAACTGCACGACTGCTTCAGCATCGCCGCGCTGATCGCCCTGGAGGGGCTGGGATTCTTCCCCTACGGGACATCGGGGCGGGCGGTTGAAAAGGGCGAGACAAAGATCGGCGGCAAGATAGCGCTTAATCCATCGGGCGGGCTCAAGGCCAAGGGACACCCGGTGGGCGCCACAGGCGCCGCCCAGGCTTACGAGATCGTCAGGCAGCTCCGCGGTGAATGCGGTGAGCGCCAGGTGGAGGGAGCCAGAGTTGGAATGACCGATACCCTGGGAGGGGACGGCGGCACGCTGTGCAACATGATACTCAGGCGCGGCTGGTAATATAAACTAAAGGGAGCACTGAAGTGGAAGCTAAACTCACTTTTAAGGAATATAACGAGAACCTCAAACAGGGCAGGCTGAGCGGACTTAAATGCAGCGGCTGCGGAGAAGTGTCGGCGCAGCCGAGGCTGATCTGCGCTGGATGCGGCGGCAGCCAGCTGGAAACCATGGAATTGAAGGGCGGCGGCGCTATACAGACTTTCACGGTCAACTTTGTAGCCGCCGAGGGACGTGAATCCGAGGTCCCCTACATCGTGGTGATCGTGGAACTGGACGAAGGTCCCTGGATCATGGGCAACCTTGCCGGCGTCAAGCCGGAGGAGGCCAGCATGGACATCATGGGCCGCAAGGTGCGACTGGAGTCCACAACCGTCTTCGCCGGGGATAAATACTCGGCAGGCGAGATCGCCCGTCC
>CAZDXZ010000036.1:0-14507 GCA_964509615.1 uncultured Dehalococcoidales bacterium | reverse complement strand
GCACCATCGGCCTCGAGCTGCCATTGTACAACAAGATCGGCAAACAGCTTGAGTCCATGAGATACAAAATAGAGGTGGGCGATACCTGGGACAATAAATACGGGGCCGCTGACGCGATAATAAGAGATCACGAGGTAGGCCAGCTGAGAGGCGGGGCCGATCCAAGGGAGGAATCCTGGGCGGAAGGCAGATAATCCGCCTGTCCGCCTACGACCGGAGACGGCTTTACGGTCCGGCCTTTTTGATCTTCTCCTTGATTATGCTCCAGAGATCGGCGCCCGTTTTCGGCAGGTACCAGTTGTTCTTCTCATCCCACTGATTGACGGGGCCCCAGCAGAAAAAGGAGATGCCGTCCAGCCCATCGATCTCATTAGCGTATTTTATATCCCTGGCCACGCTTGACGGCGTGGGCCGCTGGAAGATGCCATCATCTTCAAACGTAGCAATGGACAGCCAGACCTTTGTCTGCGGCGCCCTCTGTTTTATCTGGGTCACGCAGCGTTGTCCCGCATCAGCAATCACATCGGGCCACTGCAGCTGACCGTTGTCCAGATAGTTGGAATAAAGGTTCAAAGAGATTATGTCGGCTATCCCGGCATCGAGGATAGACTGGATAAAGGCGGTCCGGTCATTGGTATCCCATTCGTAAGTCCTTAGATGTATGGGCCTGGTGTTGTCCGCCTCGAGCACATCAGCCCTGGCCTGCTTTAACTGTTCAAGCGTAATCATGCTTTGCGGCCAGTCCGAGCCGGGCATGCCCGCGCCGCTGGGAAGATTCTCGCCGAACTCGTTGCAGATATCCCAGGCATAGACGGCAGGATGGTCTTTGAGCGCATTTATCCAGTGCTGCACGCGCTCCTTCTGCCATACAGGCCTTTTGCCGGCCGGCGAACCTTCCCAGTCGTCATCGGTAAATCCCCAGGCCGTATAACTGAACCCGCCGTCCATTACGACCTTCAATCCCGCGGCCTGCGCCTGGTCCAGGAACCTCCTGGCATGGTCGATATCCTGCTCCATGCCCCATTCGGTCGACAGCACCTCAATCCCGGTGTTTTTCATGTCCACGAAGTCCGATTGCGGCAGGTCGATACCCACGCCTTTCATGCTATATACAATCTTACGCGTTGACGCTGGTAAGGTACTATTGTCAGCCGGCTTATCTACCGGCGGCACGCAACCAAGAACAAACAAAACGGCAATTATGATGGTATACAGGCGCAGGAAACGCATCCCTTTATCCTCAAGCAGTCAATGTTTAACTTGATGATAGGACATTTACATCGGGCAGTAAAGTGTCTGCCGGGGCCGCTTAAGACTTAAGCGAGGACGTATCTTATTGTCCCGTCCGTCTTTTCCGTCTTGAGCTTGTTTTCGCCCACCAGGTATTCCAGGTGGGCGATGGTCTCTCCCACAGCAAAATACTTCTGAGCTATGGGAAACTGCTCCCAGGTTTTATATGAAAGGTCCCACCTGATATGGGGAGCCACCTGATAAGCGGTCTTATCACCGTCTGCCACTGCAGCTAATGCTTCATCCAGTCTTGTTTTGTGATGTTCAAAAAGCTCCTCAACGCGTTTGTGCAAAGTATGTCGGGAGCTCCGGTGTCCCGGAAGGACGAGGTTTACCTCCAGTTTGTCTATCTTTTTCAGGCTCTTCAGATAATCATATAGCGCATTGCTCAGCTCGGGCCAGCATGTGATATTGGGGGTGATATCGAAGAGTATATGGTCTCCTGAGAATAACAGCTTTTTATCTTCGTCATAAAGGCAGGTATGACAGGGCGAATGTCCCGGGACATGGATGGAAACGAATCTATAATCACCTATTTCCACTTTATCGCCATCAGAAAGCATGATCAGTGAAGATGCCAGTTTTGGGCCGAAAAGAGAGATGGGGGGATTGGCTATCCAGGCCTTGCCGGCCTCTTCCGGAAAACCATTGGCAATGTAAAATTCCATCATTGAGGTCCACCGCTGTTTGTACGATACGTTTGTCAATATGGCAGCCTCTGTCGGATTGAAAAATACTTTTGAAGTTCTGGTAGCCATGGTTGACACCAATCCCAGGTGATCATGATGAATATGCGTAACGAAGAAGTCCGTTTTATTGAGATCTACATCCAGTTTCTGCAGGCCGGACTCGAGCGCCAGCCTGCACTCGTTCAAGTTCATGCCGGTATCAATCAGGAGGAACCTGTCTTCCCCTTTGATCAGGTATGAATTGGTGTATTTTAGGGGGTTTTTAGGAAGAGGTACCTTTATACAATAGATACCCGGTAATATCTCATCAATCACGGTTATACCCCGTTAACAGCAAGCGGCGAATTATAACATACATCTATCTTAGGTATTAAATACTTGTTTTTAGATAAATAAAAGCTAAAATCCCATGGGATTTTAGCTTTTAATTTCTTGGTGGAGGCGAGGGAGGGTCGAACTCCCCGTCCAGAAAAAAGTTGCCAGCACTTCTACAGGCTTAGTCTGCTCTTTATGCTCACCCGCTCAGCCTCTGCAGGCGGAGTACAAGCGGGCCAGCTGATAAATCTTAGGCAGTCCTCATCAGCATCGGGACTGTCGCACCCCGGCATTTCGTCGCCCAATCCAATCCCACCGGGACGAGGAAAGGTTGGACGAGCGGCCTAGTTAGGCTGCTACTGGAACTGCTTCGTTGGCAGTTGTGTTTCGCCACCTGATTTACGAGGTGGATGGCACCTCGGCCTGCCATACTGTAGGCTCTTCCCTGTCGAAGCCACGCGCCCCCATATTAAGTTATTAACGTGCTTTGCGGGCCCCCGTCTTCATGGCCCGCTCCACAATCCGGTCGGTCTCACGCTTGGCGATAGTTTCGCGCTTGTCGAATTGCTTCTTGCCCCTGCCTACTCCTATCTCCAGCTTCGCGATCCCGTTTTTAATATATATCCGCAGCGGTATCAGAGTCAAACCTTTCTGGTTGGCCGTCTGCTCCAGCTCGTCTATCTGGCTGCGGTGCATCAAAAGCTTGCGCCGCCGGTCGGGCTCGTGCGTATTGAAGCCGCCCGCCTGGTATGCGGCAATATGCGAGTTGTACAGCCACAGCTCGCCCTTCTCGGGCCTGGCATAGGCGTCCCGTATATTGACCCTTCCCATCCTGATGGACTTGATCTCCGAGCCTTTGAGCGCAATGCCGGCCTCGTAGCTTACCAGTATATGGTAATCATGGTAAGCCTTTTTGTTTACCGCAATCGCCTTTTCGTTATTCATATATGTTACAATTCTATCGCCACCAACACCTTAACTACTCGTGAGGAGGGGGAGTCAATGACGGGTATCCGCGAGAAAATGTGGCTTATTATAGCAGCATTGCTGGCAGTTTGCCTCATCACAGGCATAGTATTTTTCTGCATCCGCCTGGTACAGCTCCAGCCGACCGAGATAATCCTCAGCGATTCAAGACAGTCCGACATCGACGGCGACGTGTATATAGGCGGCAGCGTGGCGCGCCCCGGCATCTATGCTGCACGGCCGGGCGATACGCTGACAGCGCTCATTTCGGCGGCGGGCGTCGCGGACAATGCGGACGTCAGCAGCGTATCCATCTATGTTCCGGCCAGAGGAGAGACCACCCGACCCCAGAAGGTGGACCTTAACCGCGCGGACAGCTGGTTGCTGCAGGCACTGCCCGGAATAGGCGAGGGCAAGGCGGCCCAGATCGTCGAATACCGCATAGCCAACGGACCCTTCCATAGCGTGGACGACCTGCTCAAAATCAGAGGCTTCGGCAAAACTGCGATCGATGACCTTCGCGCTTACGTCTCCGTGGGTGAATAAAGAAACATGCCCATTGTGTATGTCAGCATCGCCTGGATAGCGGGCATATTTGCAGGCTCAATTATCACCGCTTCAGTCTGGATGCTGGCGCTACCCCTGCCCGCTATAGCAGCAGCAATTTTCGTGCCCCGATACCGCAGGCTGCTGATATTGCTGGCCGCATGCCTGCTGGTTTTTCCCGGCGGCGCCCTGATCTATCACGCTTCTCAACATACGCTCAACAGTACACAGGCGCAGTTCTATAACGAACGAGGTACCGTGTCGCTGGAAGGAACTGTCGACGACCAGCCCGAGGTGAGAGGGAAATCGCTCGAATTCAAGCTGGCTGCGAGCAGCATCAGTACAGCCGACAATTCCTCGCCGATCGAGGGAGGCGTGCTGGTCCGGTTGCCTTTTTACCACTCCTACCAGTACGGCGATATGCTCAGATTGAGAGGCAAACTGGAGAGCCCGCCTCAATTCGATGATTTCGATTATCGCGGCTACCTGGCCACTAAAGGTATTTATTCAACCATGAATTACCCGTCGGTGAACGTCATTGCCGTAGATAAAGGATGGCCGCCGCTGGCCTGGGTCTACAGTCTGCGAAACAGCCTGTCGAACAGTCTATTAGTATGCCTGCCTGAACCGCAGAGCTCGCTGGCCCGCGCGATACTGCTGGGACTGCGCGGCAGCCTGCCCGCCGACCTCCTGCAATCATTCTATATAACCGGCACGACACACCTGATCGCTATCTCGGGTATGAATTTGACCATACTGCTGGGCATGGTGCTGGCACTGGGTATCTGGATGTTCGGCCGAAAAAACAGAGCTTATTTCTGGATATCGCTGTCCTTCATCTGGCTATACACAGTGCTTACTGGTATGCCGGCGACCATGGTCAGGGCGGCCATGATGGGCAGCGTGTTCCTGATTGCTGAGCTTCTGGGCAGGCAGCGCAACGGGCTGGCGGCCCTGGTGCTGGCGGCCGCACTCATGACCGCTGTGGAGCCGCGCGTCCTGTGGGACGTCAGCTTCCAGCTCAGCTTCATGTCCATGCTTGGCCTAATTCTAATAGCCCCCCCCTTAATCGAGTACGCCAGCCCGCAAATGAGAGGAAGGCAAAACAGGTATGTCGCCGGGCTGAAAAAAATGGTTGTCATCAGCTTCGCAACAACGCTGGCTGCAATAATAGCCACCTGGCCCCTGACCGCGCTCAGTTTTCACTCCTTTTCCATGGTCAGCGCGCCGGCCACCTTCTTCGCCATGCCATCCTTCCCCGGCATAATCATCACGTCGCTTCTTACATCAACAGCCGGCCTGGTATGGCCTCCCGCGGGAATATTTCTCGGCTGGATCGCCTGGCTGTTCCTGTCGTATTTCCTGCTGGTAGTCCAGGTATTCAGCTCAATTCCCGTGGCTTACATTCGCAACATCGCATTACAGCCCTGGCAGGCAGCGGCCTACTACGCTGCGCCGGGACTTTTGCTGGTCTGCATCAAATACAGGCAGAACATCCGGAGTTCTATTCGGTCCTGGTTGGATAAGGCCCGCCAGACGGCGGGAAAACTCAGGTCAACCAACTTCAGTCCCGTCGTCTATCCCGCGCTGGCCGTCCTGCTGGCAGGCAATATGCTTGTATGGACCGCCTTTTTCTCATTGCCGGACGGCAGGCTTCATATAAACGTGCTGGATGTCGGCCAGGGCGAATGTATATTAATCAGGACAGCGCACGGCCGGAATATACTGATCGACGCCGGCCCCGATCCTGCCTCAGCCTGCGTTCAACTGGGCAAGAAACTGCCCTTCTGGGACAGGCAGATCGATATGCTGATACTGACGCAGCTTCAATCCGACCACATAGCCGGCGCACTTGAGCTGCTGAGACGCTACAACATCCCTTCTATGGGCATTCCTCCCTCCTCCAGCCAGGCTGTACTGCCGGGCGAGATAGTTCAAACAGCGCGTGATAAGAAGGTCGCTTCATATACCCTGGCCTGCGGCAGGCAATTGAGCTCAGGGGAGCTTTGCCTGACGGTGCTCAATCCCCCGGCGGAGCCTTTCAAAGGCACCGACGACGATATCAACAACAATTCCATCGTAATCAGAGTTACGTACGGGGAAGTGAGTTTTTTGCTATGCTCCGATATCGGTATGGAGGCCGAACAGTACCTGGCCGGGAGAAGGGCGGACCTGCGCAGCGATGTCCTCAAAGTAGCACACCACGGAAGCAAAGGCTCGAGCTCGGACGAGTTCATCACCATCGTCGATCCCGCGTCGGCAGCCATCTCGGCCGGCGAGATGAACCGCTTCGGACATCCCAACCGGGAGACGCTCGAACGACTTTTGGCCAAAATGCCGCCAGACAAGATTTTCGTTACCGCATCCCGTGGAAATATCGAGTTCATTACGGATGGACAAAGGCTGTGGGTTGCAGCTGAGAAATCAGCTCCTTCTGTTCCATGATATACCCCATCCGACTGATTTCAAGTATAATTGCTTAAGATAATAATATATATGCATATTTCACCGCATCATTTGTGTAAGGGGCGGGGTAATATCGAGAGGAGTAATATATATGAATGAAAGGGTGGCTATCTTTATTGATGGCAGCAACCTTTACCACTCGCTGAAAAACAATTTCAAGCGCTTCGACCTCAACTTCGGAGAATTCACTAAAAAGCTGTGCGGCAGCAGGCAGCTGATCCGTACCTACTACTACAATGTCCTGCAGGAGTCCAGCAAAGGATCGGAAGGCTCACGCGAGCAGCAGGAGTTTCTGGAGACGCTGCGCAAGACGCCTTATCTGGAATTGAGGCTGGGCACGACCAAGCTTTCCCAGGGCATTCCGGTCGAGCGCGGCATAGACGTTATGCTGGCCACCGACCTGCTGTACTTCGCCGCCAATAATACGTACGATACGGCCGTGCTGGTCAGCGGAGATTCGGACTTTAACTACACAGTGCAGGTCGTTAAAAACATGGGCAAACACGTTGAAGTGGCCTATTTCGAGAACGCCGCTTCGCGGGACCTGATAAACTCGGCCGACTTTTTACACCAGCTCGACAGCAAGTTTTTCACAGGCCTCTGGACAGCGGGGGCGAGAAAACACCCGAGGAGAAAACCACGCTACAGGAGACAGGCTGTCGTAGCCATCGCTAATTCCCCTGCGCCGGAAGAGCAGGGAAGCGCTCAGCAAGAGCTTCTCTGATGACGGGACACTCGGAGTACACCTGCTGAAAAGTAATCTCTTCGCCGCTTGCCCTCAACACCCTCATATCAGGATGGCGTTCAACCAGCAGGTAGGCGGGCTGACTATTGGCATAAAATGTGACAGCCCCGCCGATATCCACCCAGGTCAGGGTCGACCTGACTATGGGAGTCAGCCTGATCCCAGAAATCTCGCGCGTCTCTTGGCAGCTGACTACTTCCTTGTGCATGAGCCTCCGGCGACTATTTTATATGCCAGCTGAAATTCCGGGGAAAAAGCGAATCCCAGGCAGGGTATAAGCACCTGAAGTGGGCGGACCTGCAGATCGCTGCAGATATCCCCCTCAACAAAAAGGTCCTCCTCAAATGCGGGCCGGACCAGGATTAAACCATCGAAGCTCTGATTCAGGTACAGGTTGGAAGGTATCAGCAGCCCCGCCAGCATACCGGTGTAATAATCGTCGCCCAGGCTGACCCTCAGGTCCGACTGAATGGAACGTATTTTCACCTGCCTGTAGATCCGTTTACAGAGCAGCCCGATTTTTGCGCCGAGGCCTTTGACTTGCGCCGCCTCCAGCATACGTGACATGGTGCGGAATCCTGACTTCCCGGCTTCAGCTTCAGATGACCTGTCTCCCGGAGCGCGTCCGGAGGATACCTGCCATGACAGGAGGCCGAATAGAAACCTGATCCGCACACTGAATAAGGCGCTGCCGTGGAAGCTGGCAGACAGCCGTATCCCCAGGGGAAGCGCCAGCAACAGCACTAACAGTGCAAGAACTGCAACAACAACTATGAGCGGAGTCAATGGTCACTCCTTCTTGCGTTCACCCCATTTGTCGGCGATCTTTTCAACCACGCCGGGAACCTTCTCACCCAGCTTCTCAAGAGCAGCGGCCACGCTGCTCTTGATGGGCTCTATGCGCACCCCTTCCTTATCAATGACGATTATCGCTATAGGGCGCATACCACCAGCACCGCCCGTCCCGCCTTTAAGGCCGTCACCGCTCTGCTTTGAATCCGTTTTTCCCGCGCCGCCCGCAGCGCCGAAACCGAATCCCATCGTGAGCAAAGGTATGAGTGTCGTTTCACCCACAGTAATGGGTTCACCGATGACCGTTTTGCTGCTGAGTACCTTTTCGATCTGGCTGATGGTGGTCCTAACCATGTTTTCAACATCTTCCATAAAGGCGCCCCCTTTTGAATAACTAATACTAATATAACTTTGTTTACTAATTATTCTACAACAATCATAAACGGCCGGGCGAAGCAATACATCTGATCATTTAGTCGCGTGATAGATCTCGAGATTGCCGATATCGATCCACAGCTCTTTAAACCGGTAGGCCTTCACGGTATCGACGCCCACCAGATGGGTGATGAAAAATCCCAGGTTATCGCGAACGGTTTTTTCACAGAACGCGCTGATAATGGGAAACACCCTGGGCGGTAATATCCAGCAGGCCGTGGATACCAGACTGGTCCTGGGCACGGCCGGCTTCTCCTCGAGCTCGATAATACGGTCACCTTCGACCCTCACCACACCATACTGCGTAGCCCTGGAAGGTTGGCCTACATCATACACGGCTACCAAAACATGCCGGCCGTCATATGCGGCCATGAAGCCGGCAAGGTCGAACTCAAAATAATTATCGGCGCCAAAAAGCAGCAGGTCCTCCGTGATATTTTTCTGTTTTATCCAGTAGTTCAGCGAACCGATGGCGCCCAGCTTCTCATCATCGGATTTGACGTCCTCGACACAGATTGTGATATCCCGGCCCTGCCTGCTGCTCCAATGGAGAAAATCAGGCTCGAACTTCTTGTTTACATTAACCAGTATCTCGATGTCCCGGGGCACCCTGTCCACGATATGGTTGATCATGGGCTTGCCTTTGTAGGGGAGAAGCGCTTTGGCCTGGTTGATGGTCAGAGGGTAAAGCCTGGTGCCGAAACCGCTGGCGAGGATAAGACATTTCATATCGGCATTATCCTAAAATCACAGAAGAGCCTGAATCGAGTTTGCATTTTACTCCACCATCATCCTGTAATCAATTATAATTGTGTAGGCTGTTTAGTCAGTACCTGCGAATTGAGTAGTATGAGCGCCAGAATCAAGCGAAACCGACACCTAACCCTGATAGGGGAGAATAAAGTCGATCTGATGGGCAGATCCGTGGGTTACAGTCTGAAGCAAAGCCAGCGCACGCGTGGCATCAGGCTGGAGATACGCAGTGAAACGGGACTGACGGTGGTTGTGCCCAGAAAATACACGCAGCAACAGGTGCTGGATATACTGCGGCAGAAGTCACGCTGGATATTGAGGCACCTGCCCTCAAACGAACCTGTTCAACTGCCGCTTTTTACACCTGAGCCCGGACAGGGCGACAAGCTATATTTCATGGGCAGGCCGATCGAGATAGACATCGGCGCCGCCAAATTTCCGACATCATCGGTCGTGCTGCGCGGCAATAAACTGCTGATCAACACCGGAACGAGAGACGGGGCGATACCGGCAATACTCGAGAAGTGGTACAGGGAGCAGGCCGCAACGATATTCGCACAAAAGGCCGACAGCTTCCAGCAGGCCATGGGACTGCATTACAGGGCCATCTTCATCCGGGGACAGAGGACACGCTGGGGCAGTTGCTCGCCGGCAGGCAACCTGACGCTGAACTGGAAACTGCTGACAGCGCCGGAAGAGATCATCGACTACGTTGTTGTTCACGAGCTGTCCCACCTCAGGCACATGAACCATTCCCGGAGGTTCTGGGACATGGTGGAGCATTACTGCCCGAACTGGAGAAGATACCGCAAATGGCTGGTCACACACGAAGACGAGCTGAAGGCGCGCGCCTTATTTAAGCTATAATTCCATAAGCATAAGCGGAGGTTGCCATGAAAGTTCATCATTACAAAGAAGTCGAAGCTGTTGAAGCTGTGGCCGGCGTGCGCATGCACGTCGTGGCGGGACCGAAGGAGGGTGCTCCCAATTTCATTATGCGCATCTTCGAGATAGAGCCCGGCAGCAATACACCCTTCCACCAGCACGACTGGGAGCACGAGATTTTTATACTGGAAGGCCCGGCGGCGGTCAAACACAAGGACGGTGAGACGCCGCTCAAGCCCGGACACGCCATTTTTATACCGGCTAACGAGATACACGGCATCCTCAATATAGGGGACCGTACGGTTAAACTGGTCTGCATTATACCCAACACAGATAAGAATAAATAACCTTTGCCGATAACAGCGCTACTGTTTGACACAGGCTTTGAACAGGGTTTAACATATATCTTCGTTGTCTATTTATTGAGCTGTGAGAGAAATTGCTGATGGCTGCTAAGTCTTCCCTCGATAACAAACCTTTGGAAATCAGGTGGCACGGGCGCGGCGGCCAGGGCGCGATCACAGCTGCCAAGATTATCGCGCAGACGGCCTACCAGAAAGGATTCAAGGGCATAACTGCAGCGCCGTCCTTCGGCGCCGAGAGACGCGGCGCGCCGGTCAGCGCTTCGACCCGCATATCGACCGAACCGGTACTGGTGGTATCGCAGGTAGAATATCCCGCCATCGTAGTTGTGCTCGATCATACGCTGCTGAAATACCCGGATGTGACCCAGGGACTGGGCAAGAACGGCTGGCTGATAGTAAATTCCCCGCTCGCTCCCAGGGACATCGGGGTAAAAGGCGAGTTCAACATAGCCACGGCCGACGCCACCAGGGTATGCCAGGACCTCGAGCTGATCGTGGCTGGACTGGTGATCGTTAATACGGCCATACTGGGAGCGCTGGTAAAGGCTACTAAAATAGTCGACCTGCCTACGCTGGAAAAAGTTGTACGCGAGCGTTTTTCACGCAATACTGTAGACATCAACCTGGCAGCGATAAATAAAACATACGAGATAACCAGGGTGAGTAAATAAGGTAATATCATGGGCACCAGAGAATGCAACCACATCTGCGACGAGTCATCGCCCGGCATAGGTGAAGCCGGCAGGACCGGCGAATGGCGCATCCACCTACCGGTCATAGATGACAAGAGATGCACGGCTTCAAAGCTTAATAAGCCGACCTGCTTTCTCTGCTGGCTCTACTGTCCCGAAGCGGTAATGACCAAGTCTATACCTCCTACAGTTGACCTTGAATACTGCAAGGGATGCGGCATCTGCGCGCAGGTCTGCCCCGTGCAGGCTATTGGCATGATTGCCGAGGAAAAAAAGCTGGGCTGATAGCATGGCAGTACAGAGAAAATCAAATATACACATACTGGACGGAAACCAGGCGGCCGCCATAGCGGCCAAGCTCAGCCGCGTCCAGGTGGTAGCCGCCTATCCCATAACACCGCAGACGCCGCTGACGGAACAGCTCTCGCAGTTCGTAGAGGACGGCCAGCTTAAGGCTGAGTATGTGGCCGTGGAGAGCGAACACAGCGCCATGGCGGTATGCACGTCGGCTTCCATTGTCGGTGCGCGCGCCTTCACAGCCACCAGCTCTCACGGTCTGGCTTACATGCACGAAATGCTGCACTGGGCCGCAGGCGCACGCCTTCCCATCGTCATGGCCTGCGTGAACCGCGCGCTGGGCGCACCCTGGAACGTTCTCAACGACCAGCAGGACTCCATCTCGCAGCGCGATACCGGCTGGATACAGATATACTGCCGCAATAACCAGGATATTCTGGATACCGTTATTCAGGCTTACCGCATAGCGGAGAAGGTTTACGTGCCCGTCATGGTCTGCTATGACGGTTATATTCTTTCTCACACCGAAATGCCGGTCGATATACCGGAGCAGGTGGACGTGGACCGCTACCTGCCACCCTATAAACCCCACACTACCCTCGACCCGGATAATCCCAAGAACTACAACCTGGTTACCCTGGCCAATCCGCGTATCGGCGTGGACGGCAAGCTCTGCCACGGCTATATGGAGCTCAGATATCTGCTACAGGAAGCGCTGCAAAACTCCGCAGAGGTCATCAGGGACGCGGGCAAAGAATTTAACGCCATTTTCGGGCGCGATTATTCAAACATGTTCTGGGAGGAGCGCAACGAGGACGCCGAGATCACAATAGTGGCCATGGGAAGCCTGGCCTCCGAGGCGATTGTCGCCGCGGATATGCTGAGGGAGGAGGGCATCAAGGCGGGCGTGCTGGGACTGCGCGTATTCCGTCCCTTCCCCAAACAGGACGTGGTACAGGCGCTGCGCAAATCACGCCTGATTGTGGTCTTCGACAAGAATGTCAGCTACGGCTCGGAGGGCGCGACCTGCTCCGAGATCAAATCGGCCCTTTACGGCACTTACATCAACGCGGCCATCAGGAACTTTATCGTGGGCCTGGGCGGACGGGATGTAAAAGCGCGCGAGCTCGTCGAGGCGACCAAGAAAGCGATATCATCCCTCAAGGAGACCGTGACCAATCCGGACTATCCCGAGTGGATCTGCCATATTTAAGGACGAATAGAATTGAAAGCAAATGCAGTTAATCTGATCGAGAAGGAATGGATACTGCCGGGCAACCGCACCTGTCCCGGCTGCGCCCTTTCGCTGGCCTACAGGCACACACTAAAGGCGCTGGAAGGCCAGTGCATCGTCACTGTGCCGGCCAGCTGTGCCACCGTCATGCACGGAATGTATCCCATCAGCGCTGTGAACGTGCCCTGCGTGAACACTCCATTCGCATCAACAGGCGCTTCGGCCACCGGGCTGGTGGCCGGGTTGAGGGCGCTGGGCAGGAAAGGGATAACGGTGCTGGCCTTCGCCGGTGACGGAGGCACGCATGATATCGGCATACAGTCTTTGAGCGGCGCGGCGGAGCGCCAGTACGATTTCCTGTATATCTGCTACGACAACGAAGGTTACATGAATACCGGCAATCAGAGGTCAGGCTCTACCCCCCTGGGCGCCGTATCCGGCACCACGCCGGTGCTGGGCAAACAGCAGTACCAGAAAGATATGACGGCCATAATGGAGGCTCACGGCATCCCCTACGTGGCAACCTGTTCGGCCTCCTATCCTCTGGACCTTTACGAGAAAGTTAAAAAGGCCAAAACAATCGAAGGAACCAGGTTCATACATGTCCACACACCCTGTCCGCCGGGATGGCTTTTTCCGTTCAGCGACACCATTAAATTCGGGGAGATGGCGGTGGAGACCGGCCTGGTCGTCCTCTACGAGATCGAGGACAACATCTTCAGGCTGACGGCCGCCAGCGAGTCCCTGGCCCGCAAGGGCGGCAACCTCCAGCCGGTGCGGGAATATTTCAAATCCCAGGGCAGGTTCAAGACCATAACCGAGGAACAGATCGACGAGCTCCAGCAGTGGGTCAATGCACGCTGGAAGCATTGCCTCAACAGGGCCACCAATCTCTGACACCACCGCGCGCTAAATACAGCGCCATATTTATCGATATCCTCTTGACAATCACCTGCCCATCTTGATAGACTGCATACAAATATCCTGCACACAAATTATTTGGTGCAGAACCATTTTGTGAGGTGTTAGATGGTTGACGCTGTTTACGATAAGCTGGCCGCCGCGCTGAATGCGCGCGGGACCACCGTCCCTGCTGTTGTTTGCCAGGAATACTATGACATGGTCAGGTTCCTGTTCACACCGGAGGAAGCTGCAATTGCCTGCGCCATGCCGATTGAGTACGCAACCGCGGGAGAGATCGCCAAAAATCTC
This sequence comes from uncultured Dehalococcoidales bacterium, assembly GCA_964509615.1. Lineage (GTDB taxonomy): Bacteria > Chloroflexota > Dehalococcoidia > GIF9 > UBA5629 > CAIMUM01. The sequence goes on along the minus strand of CAZDXZ010000036.1, from coordinate 825 downwards.
GGAACGGATAACGTCTCCAAAGTTGCCTCGCAGCTCGAGGTCATGGGCGATAAAGGCCTTATTCACATTAAAGAGAGCGGCGGGAAAAAACTTTACGAGGGATTGCCCTTTGTGCCGGGAATGTTCGAGTTCCAGCTGATGAAGGGCATCGTCGACGAGCGCAGCAAGAAATGGGCCATGCTTTTAAGCGCCTACTCTAAAGCAGTCAAGCGGGAATTCATGTCAGGCAGACCTCTTAAGATCGAGAAGTTCGCTCCCGGAAGAAAGGTGGCGGTGGGCAAAGAGGTCCGGCAGATGGCATGCGTAATCCCCTACCGGGAAATGAAACAGCTGATAATGGATACCGAGCATATTGCCGCCGGCACCTGCGTATGCAGGCACCAGGGCAACCTGCTGGGAAAATCCAGCTCCGAACCCATGCAGAACTGCATGGTCTTCGGCGAGTCAGCTTTATTCTCAATCGAGCGCGGTTTCACAAAACGTCTTTCCAGGGACGAAGCCCTTAAGAAGCTGGACGAAGCAGAGGAAGCCGGACTGGTGCATATTTATGTCAACAACCCGGGCCAGTTCACCAACCTTCTGTGCAATTGCTGCGGATGCCATTGTTTCATCCTGAGGGGCGCTAAAAACGCACCGGCGCCCAGCCAGATGGTCAATGCACGCTACCTGGTGCATATCAACGAAAAGGAATGCACCGGCTGCGAGGCCTGCATCGAGCGGTGCTGGATGAAAGCCTTAAAAATGGAGGATGGCAAACTGGTGCGCGAAGAGATACGCTGCATCGGTTGCGGTATCTGCATGTGGGCCTGCCCCACGGATGCGCTC
>CAZDXZ010000035.1:4780-14599 GCA_964509615.1 uncultured Dehalococcoidales bacterium | reverse complement strand
GACTTATATTTCTGCTCGAGGCCGTTGTAGTATTCGGCGCCCAGGAAGTTGTTGAGATCGAGAAATGCCTGCAGCCAGTCGGCGAACTCCCGCTGCTTTCCTGTTTCCCTGATCCTTTTCACCTCTTCGGTGCAGCCGGCTATGGCGGCGGCCAGGCAGACACCCGGGTAAATGGCGATGGCAAAGCCCATGCTCCTGATCTGGTCCACAGACAGGTTGGGCGTCCTGGGCGCCAGGTTCAGCAGAACGGGATTGGGTGAGAGCAGCCGGGGTATCTTCTCGAGCTGCTCCATGTTTACCGGCGCCTCGATAAACAGCACGTCCGCGCCGGCCTCCGCATATTTATGGCCGCGTTCGATGGCCTGGTCGAAGCCGTGGGTCGCGATGGCATCGGTGCGCGCGATGATCAGCAATTTACGGTCTTTACGGACGTCGACGGCGGCCCTGATCTTTCCCGCCATTTCCGCAGTTTCGATCACGCTTTTCCCGGCCATATGTCCGCAGCGCTTGGGCCAGGTCTGGTCCTCCAGCTGGATGGCTGCCACGCCCGCCTTCTCATATTGCCTGACGGTCCTCACCACATTGACGGCATTTCCATATCCGGTGTCGGCGTCGGCTATCACGGGGATTGCTACGGCGTCGGCGATGCGGGCCGCGTTATCCGCCATCTCGGTCATGGTCAGCAGGCCGATATCGGGCAGGCCGAACATGGCGGCGGATGTCCCGTATCCGGTCATATAGACCGCATCGAACCCCTGCGCCTCGACGATCTTGGCCGCAAGTGCGTCATAAACGCCCGGCGCCAGGATGAGTTCCTTAGATTGAACCATGCTGAACAGCCTCTCATCTTTCATAGCCGATACCTCCTGCTTTGCGCCTATTATGCTATTTAATGGAAAAAATAACAACAAAATGCCGAATGACAGATAAAAAAGATATATAAAACAGATATTAATGAAAAATTATTATCAGGAGTGATGGGGTCAGGTGGTGGAACTGCGGTGTGGCTGGCCAGGAGAGACGGCCGTGCTATTTTTGCTCTACCTCGGTTTCGGACAGCCAGCCGTAGGTCCTCTTCATCAGCTGCGACCACATAATGGTCTCCATGGTCTTTACGGCGTCGAGTTTGCCTATTTTCCTTACCAGTATATTCAGGGTCTCGGCGTTGCTGGCCTGCACCCAGCAGACTATGTCGTAGCGCCCGTAGGTGAAGGCCATCAGGTGGATTTCAGGGAATGTGGACAGTTTCTTAACCAGGTCATCGATTTTTTTCAGGTCGGCGGTGATGCCGATGGATGCAACCGTCAGGTGCCCGATTTTATAGGGATCGGGGATCGCGGTTATCTTGACAACGCCCTCTTTCAGCAGACGCTGAACATGCCTGAAGACGGTTGGTGTGCTCAAGCCCAGTTTTTTGGCAATGGATTTATAGCTTGAGCGGCCGTCCTCCTGGAGCTCCAGTATTATCCTTTTATCGATATTGTCAATCATAGGAGCGCATGCCTAACCAAAGATGTTAATTAATTGTAAAGGATAAAGTCAAATAACGCATTGAGCCTTTCCGCCTGAACGCCTGTTATGATAATTTCATAATACTATTATAAATGAATAAAACAATAAAATCAAATATTGTTATTGACAAAAATAGTGAAAATAATTTAGAATAAATGAAATAAAAATAAAAACGCACTGCCGGGAAGGTCCTGGTGCGGCATTGATGAAGATCACGGCTCTAAAACGATCAATCCAATAAAGAAGGAGGCTGAAAATTGGCTGTTAAGACGTTCAGACGCGGAAATCATTACGAGGACTTCACGGTCGGTCAGAGGTTCAGACATCACTGGGGGCGTACCCTTGCGGAGAGCGACAATGTTTTGTTCACGCACCTGACTATGCATTTCAATCCCATCTATCTGAATAAGGAATACGCCAAGCGTTTCGGCTATGAAAACGTGGTGATCAATCCCCAGTTTATCTTCCACCTGACGCTCGGCATGAGCGTGGAGGACCTGAGCGAGGTCGGCGGGCCGTTTTTAGGCGTGGACAACCTGTTCTTTAAAAATCCCGTCTACCCGGGGGATACGCTGTATGCCGAGTCCGAGGTGATGGATATGCGCGAATCCAAGTCCAAGCCTCAATTCGGCATCGTGACCTGGAAAACCACGGGCATCAATCAGAAGGGCCAGGCGGTCATAGAGTTCGAGCGCAGAAACCTGGTATCCAAGCGGGGCAGCCTGCCCAAGTAAGGCAGCGGAACGAACATTTAATAAGGAGTGCGAGATGTTTTTAGACGAAACCCATCTTCAGTTGCAGAAAACGGCCAAGGATTTTACCGAGAAAGAGGTTATTCCTATTGCCACCGAGTGCGACCATATCTTCGAAAAGGACAAGCGCGCCTCCCATATACCCGAGAATATATTGAGACGTATGGGTGACCTCGGTTTATACGGAATCAGGACCGCGGCGGAGGATGGCGGCGCCGGACTGGGGCACGTGGCGCTGGTGGTGGTCGCAGAGGAGCTGGCCAGGGGCTGGCTGTCCGTCGGGAGCTGCTTCTCCCGCAACGAGGCTTCATTAGCGCTGGTCGTGCAGCCGGAGTTCAAGCGGCTGAGAGAGAAATATCTGGCAGGGCTGTTGTCGGGTGAAATACAGACGGCCATGGCCAATTCCGAGGCCGATGCCGGGTCCGATGCGGCCAATATCAAATGCGCCGCCAGGCGGTCAGACGGCAAATGGATCATAAACGGGCAGAAGATGTGGGTCACCAACGCGGACCGCGCCAATATCCTGCACTCCCTGGTAAGGACCGATCCCAAGATAACGCCGGGCAAGAAGCACTGGGGTGTCAGCTGGCTGGTGATAGAAAAAGAGCCCTGGAGCCACTCTGACCCGCGGATTGTGATAACCGAGCTGGACACGGTGGGATATCACGGCATGGGGACCTACCAGGTGGACTTCTCCGACTTCCCCGTGCCTGAGGAGAACATGTGGGGACAGGAGGGCAGGGCGTTCTCCATGCTGATGCAGGGCTACGAGACGGCCCGCATACAGTTTGCCGGCCGCTGCCTGGGCGTGGCGCGAGCGGCTTTTGAGACGGCACTGACCTATGTAACCCAGAGGATCCAGTTCGACGTTCCGCTGGCCACCTTCCAGTCGATCAGGTTCAGGCTGGCCGACATGGCGACCAGCATAGAGGTCTGCCGCCAGTACGCCTACCATGCCGCACAGAAAAAAGATTCGGGCGTGAGGTGCGATCTCGAGGCCGGCATGGCCAAACTGTTCGCCGCAGACATGGTTATGAAGGTGGCCTGGGAGGCGCTTCAGATGCACGGCGGATACGGGTATACCAGGGACCTCCCGCTGGAGAGGTACTGGAGGGATGCCGCCATGCTGCCCATCGGTGAGGGGACCCAGGAGATACAGAGGGGCGTGATCTCCGCCAGGCTGCTGGAACGGGTGATGCCTAAAAAATAAATTGACCGTATGGAGAAAAAAGATGGGTGTTACGAGAGCGATCAACTACTTCGAGGATTTTGAGATAGGCGACAAGATCCGTCACCAGCGCGGCCGCACCGTGACGGAGATGGACAATGTGATGTTCACGCAACTGGGCCTCAACACGTCTGAAGGGCATTACAACGAGGACTTCATGAGCAAGATACGCATAGGCACCTGGGGCGGCACGAGGATCGTGGTGGGCAGTTTCACCATCGGCCTCGTTATCGGGCTGGCGGCGGAAGATATCAGCGAGAACGCCCTGGCCGAGCTGGCCCTGGACAAGATCAGGCTGCAGACGCCCGTGTGCCACGGAGACACCCTGTACGCCGAGTCCGAGGTGCTGGGCAAGGAAGACACCGATCTATTCAAGGGCGCCGGCATTGTCCATTTCAAGGTCACGGGGACCAACCAGGAAGGCAAGGTCGTATTCGAGGGCGAGAAAAGAACCGTCATAAAAAAGCGGGACCAGTATTTGAAGGAGGACGAGAAGTTCTGGCCGCGAAAATAGCCTGTATGTAAATATAGCGGCAGGCTCGCTCTCATCATAAATCGACGAGGAGGAGGTTTTCAGCATGAAGCTCAGGCGAAGTTGCCTCAGCGTGCCCGGCAACAGCATCAAAATGATCGGCAAATCGGCGGAAAGCGACGCCGACTGCCTGGTGTTCGACCTTGAGGATTCCGTTCCCGTCTCGGAGAAAGAGAAGACGCGCAAAACGCTCACGGACGCTTTGAAGCAGATCGATTTCAAGCAGAAGGAGATGGCGATCCGCATCAACAGCCTGCCCACTGAGTTCGCTCACCCCGACCTGATACAGGCCGTTGAAGCCAGGCCGCATGCCATAGTCATCCCCAAGGTGGAGTCCGCGCAGGACGTCATTTTTGTAGACAGCGTGCTTGCGTCGCTGGAAGGCAAGCACGGCCTGTCCGAGATGATCACCATCCAGGCGTTGATCGAGACGGCCCGGGGCGTGCAATCGGTGGACGAGATATCGAAGGCCAGCAAACGGCTGACAGCGCTGATCTTCGGCATCGGGGACTATCTGGCCGACATCGGGGCCAGGGTGTCCGATCTAAACGCCGATGTGATCGCGATGTGCGTCTATCCCAGGGTTAAGATCGTGATTGCCGCGGCGGCGGCCGGCATCGACGCCATCGACAGCGTTTACCCCAATTTCAAGGATGACGCCGGGTTGAGGGCGGATGCCGGGAGAGGAGTGACCATGGGATTCAAGGGGAAATGGGTCATCCACCCCGCGCAGATCGCCACGGTCAATGAATGCTTCACACCGAGCACGGATGAATTCAAAAGGGCCAAACGCCTGATAGAGGCATATGAAAAAGCCAAGGCGGCCGGCACGGGCGCCATAACGGTTGACGACAGGATGGTGGATGAGGCCAATATCAGGATGGCGCAGAAGCTGTGCGACATGGCCAGACACCTTGGGCTGTGGGACCAAATCTAAACGCGGGAGGTTATTAATGCCCAGATACAGCATTTTGAAGGGAATAAGGGTAATCGACATCACGCTGGCCCTGTCGGGGCCGTTCGCCATGCAGATACTGGCGGACCTCGGCGCGGAGGTCATCAAGCTTGAGCCGCCGTTCGTGGGGGACGTCACGCGGGAGACATTTCCCAAGCTGGGCGAAAGGGACGGCTACTATTTCCTCGCTTTGAACCGGAACAAGAAGAGCATGGAGATCGACCTGCAGACCGAATCGGGCCAGCAGGCTTTTAAAGAGCTGGTCAAGGTCTCCGACGTGTTCTTTTCCAATCTCAGGCCCAAGGGACTGGAGCACCTCGGCATCAATTATGAGAGCCTGCGAAAGATAAATCCCAAGCTCATTTTCTGCGGCCTCAGCGCCTTCGGCAAAGAGGGCCCGTATGTGGACTATCCCGCGTTCGATGACATCGTCCAGGCCATGAGCGGCATTATCAGCCTCACGACCGATGACAACGGTGCGCCGGTCAGGACCGCCGTGGGAAGCGGCGATATCTCGGCGGCGGTGTTCAGCGTCATCGGCATTCTTTCGGCCCTGTACAGGCGCAAAGAGACCGGACAGGGCATGGAGATAAATACCAGCATGCTGGGCGCCGGCATGGCGTTTATCCCCCAGCTCTTCGAATACTACTTTGTCAGTAATAACCTGCCCCCTCCCATGGGCAGCAAGCACTCCGCCATAGCGGGCTTCGGGTACTTCAAGACACTGGACGGCTATGTAGCGCTGGGGCCGTGCTGGTCCAGGATTACGCGCGTGATCCACAAAGAGGAGCTGGCGGAGGACGAACGCTTCAAGGAGCCGGTCAACCGCTTTTTCCACAAGAATGAGCTGAATGCGGAGATACAGGAGTTTTTCAAAACAGTTACCACGGACGACCTGATGAACGTCCTGCGGGCCGAGGATATCCCCGCCGGGCCGGTGCGCAACCTGGAACAGATGGTGACCGATCCGCAGGTTGTATTCGACAGGGCCGTCAGGACGGTCAAGGACCCGGTGCGCGGTGAGATGCGGTTTATTGACTGTCCCATCAGGATGCCCGGCCTTCCCGAGGATGAACATTTCCCCCCGCCTCAGCTGGGACAACACACGGATGATATACTGACCAACCTGATCCACTATAAAAAAGATCAGATCGACCGGTTCAAAGATGAGGCCGAGAAGCACACGAAAGAGCTGGTGGACAACTCCGTGCGGCGCAGATTGTGACGCGGAATGTGGACGCCGGCTTGAATCAGTCATTAACAATGTGGAGGCCGTAAGATGCAGATCACTTATAAATTCGTCGACCATATCACCGGCACACGGTTCGAAGACCTGAGCGCCGACGTGGTGGATACCGTTAAAAAGCAGGTGCTGGATACGCTGGCGACGGCGCTGGGCGGAGGGTCGTGCGAGGGCATCAAAGAGCTTTACGAAATAATAAAGGACTGGGGCGGAAAAAAGGAAAGCAGCATAATCAATTTCGGAGGCAGGTTCCCCGCCCCCAACGCCGCCATGGTCAATGCGGCCATGTCCCATGCTCTGGATTACGACGACACGCATGAGATCGCCAAGATACACTGCGCCGTGGTGTCGGTGCCGACGGCCCTGGCCGTGGCCCAGGCAGTCGGCAGGGTGTCGGGAAGGGAGCTGATAACCGCCATCGCCCTGGGCGTGGATTTCCACTGCCGGATGGGTATGGCGGCCAAAATAGCCAGGCCCAACGTGCTTCAGGGCGGGTGGCACTTCACCACCATGTTCGGATACCTTGCCGCCACCGCCGTCGCCGGAAGGTTGTACGGCCTGGACAGAGAGAAGCTCATCAATGCCCTGGGCATAGCCTATCATCAGACATCCGGCAACCTGCAGTGCATTGCGGAGGGCGCTTTGACCAAGAGGATGGGGCCCGGCCTGGCCGCCAGGGCGGGAATCATGTCCGCCCAGATGGCATCCAGGGGGATCACCGGCGCCAAGGACATCATCGAGAGCGAGATCGGCATATTCAAGCTTTATCACGCAGGATATGACGAGTCGGTACTGTTGGATGGGCTGGGCACGAAGTTCGCAGGCACGGGCACCAGCTTTAAGCCTTATCCCTGCTGCAGGATAAACCATCCTTTCCTGGACGGCATGCTGAAGGTGGTCGCCGACAACGACATCAGGCCGGAGGAAGTAATCGAGATCGTGCCTGAGACGCCTACCGTAGCGGCCCTGCTGTGCGAGCCTCGTGAGACCAGGACCAGGCCCAAGAACATCGTCGACAGCCAGTTCAGCCTGCCCTGGTCGCTGGCCTGTGCCGTGGTGAGGAGAAAGGCCGGACTGGATGAGTACAGCAACGAGGCCATCAAAGACACCGCGTTGATCGAGATGGCCTGCAAGGTGAAACCGCATGTGGACGAATCCCTGGTTGCCAGCCTGGAGACACCCGTCAAGATCGCCGTAAAGACAAAGAGGGGCGACTTCCTCGCAACCACGTCCGGACATGTGCTGGGCAGCCCGGAGAATAAACTGTCACTGGATTTTCTCGAGGAAAAATTCATGAACTGTGCCGCGCATTCAATCAAGAAGCTGTCTGAGAAGGATATGCAGAAGGTGGTTGTCTCGATCAGGAACCTCGAGAAGGCACAGGATGCGGGCGCGATCATCAAGTCCCTGTGTTGAACCGCTATGGCTGTCCCATCGAGGTATAAAGAATCAGGAGGTTATTTGAAGAATGAAGAAAACGTATGAGCTGGTGGACTTCGTGGCAGACCTGAAATACAAGAACCTTAGCGGCAATGTCGTCGACTGCACCAAGAAGCAGGTGTTCGACACGCTGGCGACGATTGTGGGCGGCAGCACCAAGGAAGGCATATCGCCCCTGTATGAAGTGGTAAAGGACTGGGGCGGGAAAAAGGAGAGCAGCGTGGCCGTCTTCGGCGGCAAGTTCCCCGCGCCGAATGCCGCGCTGGTGAACGGCGCCATGGCGCATGCGCTGGACTACGACGATATACACGATACGGCTGTGATTCACAGCGCTTGCGTGGCGGTACCTTCAGCCCTGGCCGTGGCACAGTCGGTCGGCGCCGTCTCGGGCAAGGACTTCATCGCGGCCGTCGCTGCCGGCGTGGACATCCATTGCCGCTTCGGATTGGCCACCAAAAAGGCCAAGCCGTCTATACCGGAGGGCGGCTGGCATTACACGCCCCTGTTCGGCTATTTTAGCAGCGCCGCCATTGCGGGCAAGCTCTACGGGTTTGACCGGGAGAAGCTGATAAACGCGCTGGGCATCGCCTATCACCAGTGCGCGGGCAACCTGCAGGCCGTCGTGGACGGTTCGGTCATGAAGAGGATCGGTCCGGGCCTGGCGGCCAGGGGTGGGATAACTGCGGCGCTGATGGCGGGCAAAGGCATAACCGGGGCCAAGGATATCGTTGAGAGCGAGATAGGCATCTTCAAGCTCTACCATGCCGGCTACGATGAGAAGGCGCTGCTGGACGGCCTCGGGCAGAGGTTCGAGACCACGGTCAACAGCTTTAAGCCCTATCCCTGCTGCCGCGGCGTACATCCCTTCCTGGATGGAACGCTGGAGCTGGTCAAGAAAAACGATATCAAGCCCACCGAGGTGGAGGAGATAATTCCGGTAGTCTCAGTTGTCAACAACAGCCTGTGCGATCCGCTCGATGTGAAGGCCAATCCGCGCAATGTGGTGGACAGCCAGTTCAGCATCCCCTGGGCGCTGGGCTGCGCGGTTGTACGCAGGAAAGCCGGCCTGGATGAGTTCACGGATACGGCCATCCAGGATGAGTCGGTCAGGAGGATGGCCCGCAAGGTCAGGGCCGAGCTTGACAGCTCATCGACCGATGACCTGATCGGCCAGTCCGTGAAGGTGAAGATCAAGACCAACCGGGGAATGTTCGAGATCACAACCGGCCCCATACTGGGCAGCCCTGAGAATACGCTGACCTTCGACATGCTGGAGGAGAAGTTACGCGACTGCGCAGCCCATGCTGCCAGGGTTATACCGGAGAAGAACCTCAAGCAGGTAATCGATCTGGTCAGGGGTCTGGAAGAGGTGAAAGACGTAGGGAAAATAATCTCCCTGCTGGCCTGAAGGAGGTTGACATGTTAGCGCAGGTAATTCTGACACCCGCCGAGTCCAAGAAACTGATCGCCAAAGCCATTGCCGGCATGGACGAGGTCAAGCGGGCGCTGAAAAAAGGGCTGATCGTGCTGCATCCCAGCAGCAGCAACTACTTCGTCGTGGAGGAGCTGGTCGGGTTCAAACCGCCCACCGAAGCCTGGGTGTGTGGAGTGGCCAGCCCGCGCGGCATGTGCTTCGAGGTCGGCGTCTTCCTGGCCAGCCAGAAGTTTGCCGCGGCGGTCACCACCGATCCGGGGACATTCCCGCATTCATGGGTCATCAGGGACGGGAAATTTTCCGCGGGAGAAGCGCTCACAGCACTGCTCGAGCAGATGGGCCCCGGCGATTTCTATATCAAGGGGGTAAACGCCGTCGATCCCCAGGGCAATGTAGGTGTGCTGGTGGGCAACATGGTGGAGGGTGGCACCATCGGCAGGGTGATCTCGGCGCAGAAGAAGAACGGTTTTCAGATTATCTGGCCCGTAGGCATGGAAAAACTGATACCTGTCTCCATCCAGCAGGCGGTGCAGGAGGTGAAGAAGTCCGCCATTGAGTACTCCATGGGCGTGGTGGCCGGACTGTTCCCCTGCACGGGCGGAAAGAAAATCGATGAGATGGACGCCATCAAGATACTCTCCGGGGCCGAGGCGGTGCCCATTTGCGCCGGCGGGTTGGGTGGGGCTGAAGGGGCGATCACAATGATGATAAAAGGCGACGAA
>CAZDXZ010000035.1:2867-4680 GCA_964509615.1 uncultured Dehalococcoidales bacterium | reverse complement strand
ACCGGCTTTTTATATACGGGCATGATGCTTGGTATAGCCGGTGGTATGGCATTGGGTGGAGTTCTGGGCGCCAAATACGGGTGGCGCAGCACGCTTATGATACTGGCGGTCCCCGGCATTATTTTCGGCATCCTGGCATGGTTTATGCCGGATTTCAAGAATCCGGACAAGGGTGCACCCGGACAGGGTAGCGGCACCAGCATTGGCGCGGTGCTCAAAGCGTTTATTAAGAATAAGTCAGTCATGTTAATGGTCATCGCCTACGCGTTTGTCAATTTCCTGATATACACCACTCTATCGTGGTTGCCCACATATCTTATCCGATACGATGGCATGGATATTGCCAGAGCGGGATCGATGGCAGGCGTGGTAATGGTGACCGCCCTGGTCGCCATGCCCATAGGCGGTTGGCTGGGTGACCTTGCGGCCCGTAAAAGCGCCAGGACCAAAATCCTGGTCATCCTGTTGGCCACAACCATAGGGACAATTGCGGATGCCTTTGCGGTACTGCTCAATTTCTGGCCGCTCTTTATTGTGGGCGCACTCGGCGTCAGCACCTTGATACCTCCGCAGCAGGTCAGCCTGCAGGAGCTTGTTCCCGCCCATCAGCGTGCGAGCGTGTTCGGTTTTTACTATGCAGGTATCTTCATCCTGGGAGGGTTATGGGCGCCGTTTGCAGTTGGCGCGATATCCGATGCGGCAGACCTCAAAACGGCTTTCTGGGTGGCGATCGGCATAGCGGCCATGGCAATTATCGTTTATGCGTTCGTGTACAAGGCTTTCAATAAGGATTACTTCCGTGCAAGGCAAGAGGAACGGGACGCGGCTGTCTTGCAAAAATAAAACAATATAGACAGTATCTTTAAATATGCTGGCCGGTGGCGCTGGGGATTTTCGCCGCACATCCCTGAACCTGGGTTGCCACCGGCTGGCAATTTGTGGTTTAAAGGAGTAATAAATGACTGATTTAGTCAGAACGGAAGTTCAGGATTTCATCTGCACGATTACCATCGATCGGCCCGAGAGGCGCAACTCCCTCAACGCGGAGGTGGTGGATGGACTCTGCAGCGCCATCGAAAAGATCAAGCCGGGCGGCGATGTAAGGGTGGTGGTGTTGCGTGGGGCGGGGGAGAAAGCCTTCTGCTCGGGCGCCGATGTGGGGGCGCTGGTCGTGACGGGGGAAGGGAAGAATTTGATACCGGATACCATGCGGGTCGTTCGCAACTGCTGCTGCCCGGTCATCGCCATGATTTACGGGTATGCGGTGGGAGCGGGCTGCGACCTGGCCTGCGCCTGCGATTTCAGGATCATGGCCGACACCGCCAGGATAGGCATAAACCCGGCCAAGCTGGGGCTGGTATATTTCCCGGAGTCCATACACAGGTTCATCGGGATGATAGGCGGGGCCAATGTCAGGGAGCTGCTTTTTACCGGCCGGTTCTTCACGGCGCAGAGAGCGCTGGAGATGGGTCTGGTCAACTACGTTGTGCCGGAGTGTGAGCTGCACGCTTTCACCTATGCCCTGGCCGGGGAGATGGCGGCCAATGCGCCCCTGTCCCTGTCCGGCAATAAGGCCATTATCAACAGGCTGCTCGACCTGAATTTGAGCGACCGGGAGATGCAGTCCCTCTACGAAATTCAGAAGAGCTCCTGGGAAACGGAGGATATACAGGAGGGCGTGAAGGCCTTCCTGGAGAAGCGCAAGCCCGTGTTCAAGGGCAGGTAGCTACCGGGCATACCGATAGTTAAAAACAACCTGAATGACTGGAGAATCGCTCATGACGGAAAATATTGAAGAGATCAAGCGCAGAAA
>CAZDXZ010000035.1:0-2767 GCA_964509615.1 uncultured Dehalococcoidales bacterium | reverse complement strand
CCCAACCTGGCCTTCGACCTGCCCACGCAGTGCGGGTATGATTCGGACAATCCCTACGTGCGCGGCGATGTGGGCAAGACGGGCGTGGCGGTGGACACTCTGCGGGATTTCGAGGTGATTTACGAGCCCTTCACGGGCGACCTGGACCTGGATAAAATCGCCTCCAATTTCACCATCAACGCGCCTGCCAACATGGTGCTGGCCATGTACTTCGCACTGGCGGAGAAGCGCGGCCTGGCCCTGGACAAGTTGAGGGGCACGCCGCAGAACGATATTTTGAAGGAGTACATAGCGCGGGGCACGTATATTTTCCCGCCCGGGCCGGCCATGCGCATGGTGCGCGACAGCATCGTGTTCCTGACCAAATACTGCGCCAGCATGAATATCAACCAGCTCGGCGGATACCACATCCGCGGCGCCGGCGCCACGCGCGAGCAGGACCTGGCCTACAGCATGGCCAACATGGTCGCCTACGTGGAGGAGGGCCTGAAAGCGGGCCTGGACGTGGACGACTTCACGCAGAAATTCACCGTCAACGCCTTCGGCGGAAGCATGGAGTTTTTCAAGGAGATTGCCTTCCAGCGGGCGGCCAGGCGGCTGTGGGCACGGACACTCAAGGAGCGGTTCGGCGCTAAAAAGGAGAGGAGCATGCTGCTGCGCCAGGCCGGCCTGTACGCCAACATGGGGAACGAGAACTGCACCACGCAGCGTCCGCTCAACAACCTGATACGCTCCACCGTGGGCGGGATTGCGTCGGTGCTCAGCGGCGGCATGCCGCTGCTCTATCCACCCTATGACGAGCCGCTGGGGCTGGGCTGGAGCCTGGAGGCGTCGCAGCTGGCCCAGGACGGCTTCAGGATTTTGCAGTATGAGTCGAAGCTAACCGAGGTGATGGACCCGCTGGCGGGTTCATACTACGTGGAGTCGCTGACCAGCGAGATCGAGGATGCCGCGCGCCGCGAGCTGGATAAGATCACGGAGATGGGCGGCGCCGTGGCCTGCGTGGAGAACGGCTACATGCAGCGCGCCATCGCCAAAAGCGCCTATGAGCGCCAGAAAAGGATCGAAAGCGGTGAGGACCTCATTGTAGGGGTGAACTGCTTCGTGGGTGAAGGGGAGCTGGAGGTGCTGCCCACCAGGCTGGTGCCCCATCCCTACGATCCCGTCAAAAGAGAGAATGCCGAGGAAAGGCAGATCAAGAACCTTTCCAAAATCAGGCAAAACAGGGACAATACAGCGGTGTCCAGGCTGCTGGGCGAGCTGAAAACGAAGGCCAGGGACGAGAATGAGAACCTTTTCCCGCATCTGATCGAGTGCGCCAAGGCGTACGTCACGCTGCAGGAGATGTGCGACGTGCTGCGTGAGGTCTTCGGCGAATATCAGCCCATCGGGCTCTGGTAAAGAGGTGTTTCGCAATGAGTAAGAAAAATGCCATCAGAGTGCTTATCGCCAAGCCGGGACTGGACGGACATGACCGCGGGGCCAAAGTTATAGCGCTGGGACTGCGCGACGCAGGGATGGAAGTGATCTATACCGGCCTGCGCCAGACGCCCGAGAAGATCGTGCAGGCGGCGCTGCAGGAGGACGTCGACGTGGTCGGCCTGAGCTGCCTCTCCGGCGCGCACAAGTACCTGTTCAAGCGCGTGGCGGAGCTGCTGCGGGAGAAGGACATGGGCGATGTGCTGGTTATCGGCGGCGGCATCATACCCGACGAGGACATCCCCTATCTCAAGGAGCAGGGCATCGACCGGATTTTCAAGCAGGGCACTATGATAAGGGAGATAGCGGACTATATCAGGCAGAAGGTGGACAGGCCTGTATAACTTGAGGTAGGCTATTGATTTATGAGCCATCACAGGGCTTCACGAGCGGATCTCTCCAGGTACGTCGCAGGCATGCTCAAAGGCAGCGAGCGGTACCTGGCCAGGCTGATCACACTGGTTGAATCCGAGAGTGAGACCGTCCCCGGGATAATGCGCATCATTTTTCCCAGTTTGGGCAGGGCGGTCAAGATCGGCATAACCGGGCCGCCCGGCGCGGGCAAAAGCACGATTGTCGAGAGATTGACGCGTGAGGCGCGCGATAGGAAAAGAGGGGTAGGCATTGTTTGCGTGGACCCCACCAGCCCTTTCACCGGCGGGGCGATACTGGGCGACCGCATACGCATGGACCGGCACTATCTGGATGAGGGCGTCTATATCCGCAGCATGGCCACCAGGGGCAGGCTGGGCGGGATAGCCGATGCCACCAGCAACGTATCGAAGCTGCTGGACGCCTACGGCAAGGAACTGATCTTCATTGAGACCGTTGGGGTGGGCCAGACCGAGACTGATATACTGAGCATCGCAGACCTGACGGTGGTGGTGCTGGTGCCCGAGGCCGGGGACTCCGTGCAGGCCATGAAGGCCGGCCTGCTGGAGATCGCGGACATCTTCGTGATCAACAAGGCCGACCGTCCGGGAGCGGACAACCTGGCCAACGAGCTGATGGCCGCGCTGCATTCGCGCGAAGACAGGGGTGGACTCGAGAGGCCGGTGCTGACCGCGCAGGCGGCAAACGATGTGGGCATGGCCGAGCTGTACATGACCATCGAAAAGCAGCTCGAGGCAATGCGGAACAGCGGTGTATTTGAACAGCGCAGGGTGGAGCAGCGGCGTAACGAGTTTGTCAGAATCGTTGAGACGATGGTGCGCAGCAGTTTACTGCGCTCCGTTGACGAAGATGCGGCGCTGAGAGATTTTGTGGGCAGGGTGGAGCAGGGGACTGC
>CAZDXZ010000034.1:0-14843 GCA_964509615.1 uncultured Dehalococcoidales bacterium | reverse complement strand
TTTTCAGTTTCTCTCGTTTGGCAACGTCTAACGGCAGGTTAAGCTCCGGACAGCGGGACAGGCATTCCCCGCAAAGCTTGCAGTTTTTAACGTCATGAAACTGGTATTTCCCTGTATCCGTCATGGCTCAACCTCCTTCGAAAATATATGATCGTCCTGACCGTAAAGTGCAGGATGCTGAGGACTATCGCATTACGAAAGGCCGCACTACCGTAAAGGGTATTGAAAAACCTTACCAGGCGTGCTGATTCCCAGCCTATATCTTCCTGAGACATCTCACGGTCGAACAGGCTTAAATCGATATAAAAATGGCGGCGGGCAGCGCCGTTGAAGATCATGCGCATTACATTGGCCGTTATGATAGCGATGATCTGAAAGGCCCTCTGTCGTGTGCGGTGCAGCGGTTTATTTCCCCGGGCAAGATCGACCAGCTCAAGCAGGTGATACAATTCCAGCCTGCTGCCGTAAAGCTCCCTCACCACGGAGAAGATGAAATAGCAGGCAGAGCAGTATGTCACCAGACAATCTGCGCCCGCCTGTTCAGCTTCCTTCAAACGTTTGGAGCCATGTTCGATCAGGTCCAGCAGACTGAATTTGCCGGCGGCTGCGCCGAATCCACAGCACAGGGCGTCCCGGCAATTATGCGGCATGTCCACCAGGTCAGCCCCGCAGGACGATGCTATTTCCCTGACTGCCCGCCACAGGCTGTCCCCCTCACTTTTGGAGAAGCAGTTGTCATGTATGGCGATGCGCAGCCGGATGGGTGCGGTCAGCGACAGACTGCCTGATTGTAATTGTTGGAGCAGCCATTGTTCCAGAGTGACGACATCGGTGTTTATATTAATACCGAATTTCTCCGGCAGGATGCGGGTCAGCATAGCGTGTTCTGCCGCCATCATGGTTACTACACGGCGGGGCTTCAATTCCTCGAGAACTTTTTTAATCCGCTGACCGGCCTTCTCCACAACATCCAGCAACCCGAGCTGGTAGACATGCCCGCCGCTGCACCAGAGGCGCTCATCCCCATAGACCGTCAGGCCTTTAAGCACGGAGTTATCAGTCAGGTAGGGAGAAAAAGAGCTGAAGCAGCCGGTCAGCAGGATATCTCTGCCCTGCTTGCCCTCCATCCTTCTCCATTCCCTGATCTGATCTTTCTCATCGGTCGGAAGCAACGGGTACAGCTGGCTCCAGATGGAAGATTGATCGCCCGGTATTACCATGCGGGCGATGGCCGGTAGCCCCAGCCTCAAATAGCGTTCATGCCAGCGCAGCAGGATCAACTCATAAGGGTGGCAGCTATTGGGGCAGTAGGAGTTGCACGAAAAGCAGGTGGTGCACCTGTCGAGCACGTCGCTGTCCAGGCCGAGGTTGAGTCGCTCTTTGGCAGCGCGCGCCTGATCCGGGCTGAAATTCAAGACGGGACAACTGGAAAGGCAGGTGCCACAAAGCCGGCAACAACTCGCGTCGAAAAAATTCTTATTGACCACCGCGACCTCGGCAAGATTATAACTTACAGGTGATATGGTTACATAGTCAGGTTACAGGCAAATCCTCGATACATTTTATCAGTTTGGTGAATGGAAGGCATGGCCTGTAAGGGTTGCGATGAAATGCCTTTACGCTTAAAAATATGCAGTTATTTAGCTTTAACAGCGATTTTACTGCTTCCTTGAGTTTTGGTCCTATGCTCCTTCCCAGTTGATGAATTGACCTTTTACGTCCACCATGGCGTTGGCTATGAGGTCAACCAGTCCGCCGTAATGAATGCCGTGCTTTTCTGTGAGCTTATAGCGTGAGAGCAGATCGCGTATCATCCCCTTGCAATTGGAGCAGGGTGTGCATACGTATTTGTGCATATCGGGGTTCATAACATCACGAAACACCGTAAGTATCTGTTTTAGCTTCATACGGCCGGAGACCGAGGATCGCCAATCCGAGAAGTTATTCGAGTCCATGATAGCGAAACCACTGCCGCCGCCGCAGCAGTAATTGTCCACGCCATGCGGCTCCATCTCGCGGAAATCAGTGCATATCTTCCTAAGGATTCGGCGCTGCGGCTCCACGATTCCGCTCAGGCGTACCAGGTTACAGGGATCGTGCAGGGTCACGGGAAAGTTGTTTTTAGATCTGTCCAGCTTGATCTTATCGTGTAACACAATGTCCTCAAGCAATGGTATGGCGCTCTCGCGTGCAATATTAAGATCGCCGGTCAATACACGGTCCGATACTACAAGCATGGTCTTGTGAGCATGTCCGCATTCCCCGACCATCATGCGTTTAACCTTCAGGTCCCTGGCTGCCTGTGCATGTCGGGCTGCGATGCGCGCCAGCTGAATATCGTCATACCATACGCCATAATTGACCGCATCATAGGCTACCAGGCTGCTTGAAAGCGTCCAGTCTATGCCTGCCGCCGCAAATATTATGGCGAATGCTTCGATGTTCTCCGGCCAGGAGATGAACTCGCCTGCATTATGCAGCAATAATATATCAGATCCTTCCTTATCCACCGGTATCTTGATAGGTTTACCGGTGATCTCCTCAATCTCTCCTTCGATGAAATTGATGAAGCTGAACAGCGCCTTGGGTGAAGTTCCCGTGCTTGATCCGACTTTTAGTTGTTGGACGGTGCCAAGTTGATGCAACTCTTTGGGCGCTATACCCATCTCCTGGCTGAATAGTTTGCGCAGTTCGTGTGTAATAAGGCCGTTGTCTACACCGATAGGACATGATTGCGCGCACCGGCGGCAGAGTGTACAACGATAGGACAGCTCTGCCAGCCTGGCGATGGTTTTATAATTAAGGTCGATGTCGCTGCCAGTGAATTTAGAGAGTAGTTTGCCCTCTTTCTTGAGATATTTTCGGATGATGCGGCGTAAAACCTCGGCCCGGTAAGTGGGACGGTAGATCTCCTGCCTGCCGCTTTCGGTGAAAATCGGACATGCTTCCGAGCAGTTCTGGCATTTGGCGCAGTTCTCCAGCGAAAGCATCAACGGCTGGAGAAAGGTCCAGTTGTTTTTCTTTAAAAGCAGTTTTTTCAGGCCGGCTATGAATTTCCTGACAAATTCCTCTTCCTCTTGTTTGCTCTGCGGTTTTACCAGTCCGATAGCTGATACACCATCGAGCGAAGCATCAAATCTGGCCAGTTGCTCCCCGGTCAGCTGCTTTATACCCGGTTCGTCAGCGGGATCATCAAGCGGAGAAGGCAGATGGGAAAGGTCGGCCTTATCGATGTCGACCATCCGGCCTTCAATCTTGCCTATATCGCTGAGCGTTATTTTTTTCTTCATTTCGCTGTTTTGTCGGTGGCGCCGCTACTTTGAACTTGCTCTGACCATCTTTGTCCTGTATGGATATGGGGCGCCGACCAGTCGGTCGACTGATCAAGCTGTGCCTGCAGTTTCTTCTCCAGACCGGTGCCGGGTTTATTCGGCTCATCATCCCAGCGCACCTTGTGGTATGTGAAATATTTGGCTACATAGTGCATCATGCGAGTAAAAGGCATATAAGCCAGCAGCAGGCATGACAGCACGATATTGATTGTCATAATGGGTCCCTTCTCCGGGAAATTAAACGTGATCAGGCTTTTTACATAGCCCCGGGCTACATCAAAGGAGGAATCTTCCATAATCCAGAAAAGCAGGCCGGTCAGGAAAACGAGCAATATACATGTGAGATTGAAGTAATCGATGGGCGCAGTGTACTTTTTAAGGTCTTCATCGTAAGACCGCTTGATCAATAACCCGACAGTACCGAACACGCCCAGTATAAAGGCAGCGACACCGGATATTAAAGTGAGATAGTAAATCAGTTGAATCCAGAAATCCGGCGATGCTGTGGAAATGTAAAATCCGTTCAGAGTAAGGATTGACCCTATTACGAGCATCAGTATCCAGATCACCAGCAGGAATAGTCCGAGGTGGAAGGGATAGACGAAGCTCCAGAATCTACGGTTGCTGTAAAAATACTCTCGAAAGAAAATAATCTCCCGCAGAAATACGGTTGATTCTCCCCACAGATTTATTTTCTGTGGCCGGTGCCACCAATCTGCATCTTCAAGGTATGACCCGCCATAAGGCCTTCCAATCTCATGTGCAACCGGGTAAAGCTCCCAGCGCAGGTGGACGGGCAGGGAAGCATATTTATATACTCTCCAGACAATCCCGCTTATGAAGATCAAGAGGCAGCAATAGGTAAGCAGCAAAAGCCACATAGGTAATCTTCTTTATACACAGCCGGTGGGTTTTGGCAGCCCTGCAACTTTGCAGCCACCTTTGGCAGGCCCTCCTGGGAATAGCTTGTAGATGGTCTTCAGATCGAAGCCGGTCTGCTTGGTTACCATGCGGATGGGTGGCGCAATACCGAATTCAAGGAAGTAGTTGCGCAGGTAATTTACGACCTTCCAATGGTCTTCGTTCATGGGATAAGCATCCTCGGTTTTAGCCAGGTCCTCCGCAACATCCTTATTCCATTTATCCGGCTCCTGGATGAAACCGTCCTCATCAACCTCGATTTGCTGTCCGCCGAGTGTTACAATGGGCATTATTATTTTCCTCCAAAGCTATTTTTTATCTTCATATTGCTGCGGGGCTTCGTCGAATTGCTTCTTGCAGGCTTTGCAACAGAAGTAGTAGGTTTTGCCGTCCCGCTCGCTGGAACCCCGGGCTTTTTTATCTTCAATCTCGGTTTTGCATACCGGGCATACTGTAATCATGGCCTTTCCTCCATGTTATATTAATGTTTTAACCGGCTTCATTTTATGTGATAGAGAAAGGTTGACAAAATCGTCTGCCCAACCGGGCGCCGACAGCGCATGTAAATGTAGATATGTGGCAAGGGTGTTATTAATTGCCATTCCATCAGTACGTCCGTCGATACCATGTCCGCGTATTACTTTGAACTTTGCATTCGATGCTTTATAACCGATCAACCTGGAATAATGGAACTCGTGCCCCTTAAGGATAGCGCCATTCCGGAAATAGGGATTGCCTTTTCTGGCTTCCACCACCATGTAACCATGACCCTGTGGCCTGGCGATTATTTCCGCTTCCTGATCGAATATACCTGCCATATTGTAACGCCGGTTATCTTTGATGATAGCGCGGCACAGGTACATCAATCCAGCGCACTCAGCATATACGGGCAATCCCTGCCGTGCAGATCTGGCTATGTCCCTCCTCAATCCGGCGTTGGCCTCAAGATGGGCAGCATAAAGCTCGGGGAAACCTCCGCCGATGTAAAGGCCGTCCACATCGGGAAGATTATCTGTAAATGAATTGATGAAGACAAGCCGGGCACCTGCGTTCCGCAAGGCGTCCAGATTGTCCGAGTAATAGAAAGAAAAAGCCCTGTCATAAAGGACGCCGATATTGACGTTTGCCATGGGAGATGGTTTAGATGCTACAGCGCATGCAATGATATCAGATGGTTTGCCTTCCGCAGATATGTCGGTCGCTGCAGCTTTAGCAATCTCATATACTCGTTGGATATCAACGTTATTTTCAACTATGGCGCAGGCCTTTTCGATTTTAGCTGCTGAACCATCCTGCTCGATAAATGGAACTATGCCGATGTGGCGCTCCTGGAGGGCGAGGCGTTTATCTGAGGGAACGCAGCCCAGCACCGGTATTCCGCAGTATTTTTCAACGGCCGTGATCAGTTTGTTTTTGTGTCGTTGGCCTGCCACATTGTTAAGGATCACTCCTGCGATGCCGGTATCCGGCTCGAAGTTTATATAGCCTGAAACCATGGCGGCAGCGCTGCGGGACATGCGTGCGGCGTTGACGACCAGTATCACAGGTACTTTCAACAGCCTGGCCAGCCAGGCTGAACTGCCTATGCCATCCTCGCCGGAGCTGTCGTAAAGGCCCATGCTGGCCTCGATCATGGCAATATCCATGTTATCGCAGCCCCTCGTGAATGCCTGCTTCAATGTAGTTTCGCCGAACATAAAGGGATCAAGGTTACCGCAGATGTGTCCCGCAGCTGCTGTCAGCCACGACGGATCAATATAGTCGGGCCCTTTTTTAAATGGTTTAACCTTCAAACCCTTTTTTCGCAGTGCAGCACAAAGGCCCATGGAAATGGTAGTCTTGCCTGAACGCCCCTGGGGGGCCGCTATCATCAGAGATGCTATTGACATAAACCTGTACTGCGTTTAATCTTTTAGTTTGATATAAGAGGTTTCAAGATATAAGTATTCTATCTTGCCCTCTTTGGCCAGCTCACCGATGGCCTTGTCCACAAGCGGCTTATCAACTTCGATCGCTCTTGCGACATCGCGATTCTTAGCCTTACTGGTAGTCGATAAGTACTTGAGGATCTTTTCCTTGAGCTCTTCGGTTACTCCTTCTGTCATAGCTTAGCCTCCTTACCAGCGAAATTGCGTCGTGGTGCGGTAGGTGTCCACTGCGTGGGTGAAATCATCGATGTGGTGCTCGGTAAACTCTATGCCCGTCAGCTTAAAGAAGGTCTCCCAACCAATGCGCTCAATCCATTCGCCCATGCGCTCTTCCGGCGTGGCATTCTTAGCATAGACTTCGATGATGTTTTTAATGGCGTTCACAGCCTCAGGCCAGCGGGGTGGATTATTGGGAATGTAAGGTATAGCCAATCGTGAGAACATGGGCGCGTGGCGGGCATTGGAGACTTTGCCGCCAACATAGATGGCCACGCCATCTCCCTCGGCATCGGCCAGGGGCATAGCCGGGCATACCGTAAAGCAGTTGCCGCAATACATGCATTTTTCATCATTGACCACGAGGCCTTTAACATTGGTATCGGGATGTCGCCGGATGGCGCCGGTGGGGCAGGCGGCCATAGTGGTGGGTATCTCACACATTGCGCTCAGCTTGGAATTATCCACCTTAGGGGGTTTAGTGTGGATACCCACGATGGCAATGTCCGAACAATGCACTGCGCCGCACATATTAATGCAGCAGGCCAGAGCCACACGCACACGGGCCGGCAGATTCATGCTGGTGAAATATGGATATAGCTCGTCCATAATGGCTTTAACCAGGCCGGAGGAATCAGTGGCAGCGCTGTGGCAGTGGGCCCAACCCTGTGTATGCACGATGTTAGAGATGGATTTACCCGTACCGCCCACCGGCAGTCCGAGTTTCCCCACCGCTTCAATAATGGGCTCCACATTGTCTTTCTTGGGAGTCATCAATTCAATGTTGTATCTGCTGGTAAAACGCAGGTGCCCATCGCAATATTTGTCGGCTATATCGCAGATGTCGCGGATAAAATCGATACTGACCAGCCTGGGAGAACCTGCCCTCACCGTCCAGACCTCGTCGCCCGTTTCGGAAACGTGTTTGAGCACGCCTGGCTTAATTATCTCGTGATACTTCCATTTCCCGTAATTTTTCTTGATCACAGGGGGGAGCATTTTTCTGAAATCGGGGGGACCGATATCGCTTTTGCCCATCTCTTCGCTCCTTAAAAATATTTAGTCAAAGAATACATAAGGATTGGATCGAGGTTTGTAGACCATCTGCGGCGAGGGTTTAATACCAACTGCCCGCAGGAAAGCGCGCATTCCGAGGCGCTCAATTAATTCCGCTACCCTCTCACGGGTACGTCCGTTCTCATCCCACCATTCCCATATCTTGCGAAGCAGATCCTTGGCCTCATCATAGGGAGGCTCCATCTTCATGAAGGGGACCAGCACCCATGACAGGTAAGCGCCCTTGATAATAGGAGCCTTGCCGCCTATCAGGATAGTGGCGCCTCTATCCAGCCCGGGCCTCAGCGCTTTGGGCATCTTGTTAATGCAATGCATGCAGCGTACGCAATCGGCGGCCCTCAGGTTGAGCTTCTTCCCTTTCTCATCCCAGTCCAGCGCTCTGGTCGGGCATTTGTCGATTATGATGCTTTTAATATCCAGGCCGTTTTTAACGTACTTGCGGACCTCATCCTGGTCGATACGCAACGTATCGCGCCAGGTGCCGATGATAGTGAAATCAGCCCTGGCTATGGCAGCAACGCCATCATTGGGACAGCCCGATACCTTGATTTTAAATTTATATGGCCATCTTGGACGGTGCAACTCATCCTGGAATTCCTGTGTCATATTGTTGCAGATGTCCAGTGTATCGATGCAAGCCCATTCACAACGAGCAGGTCCAACACAGGCACTGGGAGTACGTAATGCTGAACCTGATCCGCCCAGATCGAAACCGGCCTCGGTTAATTCGGCGAAACACGGCTGCAGGCTCTTAGTATCGGTGCCAAGCAGTATAATGTCTCCTGTGGAGCCGTGAAAGTTAGTCAAACCACTGCCGTACTTCTCCCAGATATCACATACCTTGCGCAATGCTTCTGTGGTATAGAACCAACCGGAAGGCATATTGATACGCATGGTGTGAAACATTTCCACGTTAGGAAACTTGTCAGGTACGTCTGTATAACGGCCGATCACACCGCCGCCATAGCCGGTCACTCCCACAATACCACCGTGCTTCCAATGAGTTATACGGTCCTTAAACGATAATTCCAGTACTCCCAGCAGGTCTTTTGCCGCTGCATTCTTCTTGGCAGCCCGCTTAACCTCCTTCACATAGCTGGGCCAGGGGCCGCTTTCGAGGTTGTCGATTAAAGGTGTGTCTTTGTCCGCCATTTACTGCACCTCCTGATTGCTTAATCAGCTTAAAACCGATACTAAATAATACCATGCGCAGGCGTAATCATGCCTGCTCCCCATCATATTTGTCGACAGTTAAATTATACATTATTTGTATAATTTGTAAACTGGTATAATTAAACTGATTATTTCAATAAATCAGGTCGGCCGAATATAATTTTATCAGCCGGTTAAGACAGGGGGAAATTATTCTATGGATGAAACGGGATCGGCGGCAATTGCGTCGAAAGATTCGCTGGAAGCCCTGCCGCGACTGAAGAAATTACGCGAAGATATCCTCAACTCTTCTTATCATGTCTGTACGCAGAAGGCCTGCCTGCTGACCGATTATTTCCGCAGCCGTATGCGGCATGATTTGCTGGATGATCTGTTATCCTCCATTCAGTACCGCTTTTACCGCAGGAGCCTGGAGAAATCAGCCGGATCTATCCCCCAAAAAAGATGGCAGGCGGTTGTTAATAACTATATCAATTCCCTGCTGCTCAAGAGGCGCAATATTGGGCGGGGCGATACCATCATACGGTATGCCGAAGCCTTTAGATACATGTTGGAGAAAATGGAACTGAAGGCGTACGACCGCGAATTGATCGTGGGAAATCCGTCGGCCTGGCGGGTGGGCGCTCCCATTCATCCCGACCTGGGCGGACTATTAATGCTACCGGAGATAAAGGGAATATCCGGGCGCAGGCAAAATCCCATGGACATCGAACCCGCTCAACTGAGGGAACTCGAGCAGAAGATCTTTCCATTCTGGTTCAACCGTTCGGTGCTGGCGTTAACCCCTCTGGAGAGCAAGGATCCCGACCTCTTTAACACGATGCTGGAGGGGAGATACTTCATCCTGACGCAATTCTCGGGAGTTTCGCATGTTACACCGGATTATCCCACTGTGCTCAGGCTGGGTTTCAACGGCATAGCCCGGCAGATACGCGAGCGGTTGGAAGGGGTGAAATCGGACATGGAGGCCTGCGGCGACACGGCCGTGCGAGGGCGGTTAAAGCAAAAAGAGCGTTTTTATGAAGCAGCCATAATCTGTGCCGAGGCTGCTGCCGATTACGGTAAGCGCTGGAGCAAATTCCTCGAGCGCGAGGCCGACGGGACGGAGGATGCGGTTCGCAGGCAGGAGCTGCTCAGATTAGCGGAGATATTTAACCGCGTGCCTGCCGAGCCGGCTGAGACTTTTTATGAGGCGCTGCAATGCGTTTTTATCACCCATGTCATGCTGCACTACGAGAACTTCCAGCACGGCATCTCTTTCGGACGCATGGACCAGTACCTTTTCCCCTACTATAAGCGTGATGTCGAGTCAGGCCGGCTTAACCGTTCTGAAGCGGGAGAGCTGATCGGGTGTTTCATAGCCAAGGCGGGTGAGCTGCTGCCGCTTTTCTTCGACCGTGCAACGGAGTACTTCAGCGGCCTGTCCTCGGCCTCCGGCATAACCCTGGGAGGGCGCACGGTCGACGGCGTCGACGGCGTCAACGCGCTCTCATATCTATTTCTGCAGGCTTATGACCAGGTCAGGCTGAGGCAGCCGAACTTTCACGTCCGGATCATTCAGGATACGCCCGTTGAATTTACCGACCTTTGCTGCGAAGTGCTCAAAAAGGGAGGAGGCCTTCCGGCCTTTTTCAACGATGATGAGATACCTGCGGCTCTGGAGAAGACGGGCATCGATAAAAAAGACGCTGAGGATTATTCCATCGTCGGCTGTGTGGAATGGGGCGTGCCGGGTAAGAGCTTCCCGGCAGCCGGGGCGATCTTTGTAAATGTCCCCATGGCCCTTCATCTGGCTTTACATAATGGTATGTATAACGGTATGCAGTTCGGACCGCTGTCGGGCGATATTAAAGCCATGAATGATATGGAAGCAGTTATCGGCGCCTTTAAAATGCAGCTTAACGACATGATAAGGCGCGCAACGGATGGTAATAACGCTATTGAGCAGAC
This sequence comes from uncultured Dehalococcoidales bacterium, assembly GCA_964509615.1. Classification (GTDB taxonomy): domain Bacteria; phylum Chloroflexota; class Dehalococcoidia; order GIF9; family UBA5629; genus CAIMUM01. The sequence goes on along the minus strand of CAZDXZ010000034.1, from coordinate 4,246 downwards.
CCATGCGGCATATCGCCCCACTCCATTTCTATCCACTGTGGTGGACGGCTGTATAGATAAAGGCATGGAGATAAATGCGGGCGGCGCCAGGTACAATTCCACCGGTTGCCAGGGTGTGGGGCTGGCCGATACTGTCGATGCTCTGACCGCTATCGAGCAGGTCGTATTTCATGAAGGCAGACTGTCTTTGGAGGAAATGGTCAAGGCTGTCGATATGGATTTCGAAGGATACCCTGAATTGAATGCGATCGTATTGAACCGCGTATTTAAATACGGTGAAAATGAGGAGAGGCCCAATTATTACGCCCGGCTGGTCTCAGGTATTTACACCGGTCTGGTGTCGCAATACGGCAATCCACGGGGCGGAAAATATTTTCCTGGATTCTGGTCCATGACCACGCACCAGGGCTTCGGTGCCCGCACAGGCGCATTACCGGGCGGCCGCCTGGCCGGACAGCCCCTGGCCAACGGGATATCGCCCTGTAATGGACGTGACAGGAACGGACCGACTGCCTCGTTATCGTCGGCAACCTGCGTTGACAACGGCCTGGTGGCCAATGGATATGCTCTCAACGAAAAGCTGGACCTGGCGCTGATCAAGGATCCTTCTCGTAACCGCCTGATAGAATCGTTGATTTTCGGCTTCTTTGCCAGCGGGGGAATGCAGGTTCAATTCAACGTCGTCGATCCTGCCCTGCTCATTGATGCAAAGGAGCATCCTGACCAGCACCGAGGCTTGGTCGTGCGCGTATCAGGATACTCGGCTTATTTCAACGACCTGACGGAATCGATGAAGGACGAACTGATACAACGCACCGCCCACGATATCAATTCCTGTCTGTGTTAGATGTTTATTCAGGTAAGGGGAATAAATTGTCCAGATCCCTCTGGCGTATCAGGTTGAGCGACTCCTCCATCCTGGCGACAAAGTCCTTCGCCTCTGCGCTTTTACCGGTAAGCTGCAGCGCAGCCCTGTTGACGTCTTTTTCGGCCGAGTTGAGCCTGTGTAAAAACGCGTCGTATGATGCCCGGTCCACATATGCCGCCCTGACCATCTCGCAGAAGGTTTTGCCCTCGGACATGAGCAGCTTTTGATAATGGTGGATCAACAGCCGAACCTCCTGCATCTGTTTCAGCCGCACCTTCTCCGAATAAACGCCTTTCTGGTCGGCGCTCAGGATCGAAGAGGTCTTTTTCTCAATCCCCGACATGGTCTCATCTATGGTCGAGCCGAACCGAAGCGTATTGCCGGCTGCTTCCAGAGCCAGTTTCTTGGTAAACATGAAATTTAGTGTAAAGGCCTCTTTCGACCGCTGATGTTTGAGCAGATTGATGGCAAAGAGGGGCGGAAGCACAAAATCCCAGACCCCCAATGCCATTGTGCCGATAACGTCGCTGGACACTGCTTTAGCCACCTCTCTTTCCTCGGTCAGGATATTTTTTATTTTGGTGTCCAGCACGGTGGGGAGTATATCTCTCAGCATGCCCATAGGGCGAAATATAACATACGTTTTTAAAGCAGGTCAAAGAACAGGCAGTTAGCCCTGATGCTGTGTTAGAATGCGTTTGGATACACTGATCAGAGGTTAATCCTGATGCCGCCTCGTATTGTACAGGTCGAAGTATCGACCAGGTGCCAGCTAAAGTGCTGCTTTTGCCCGCGCACGCTGCTAAAAGACCGATGGATCTCACGTGATATGAGCGGTGATGCTTTCGCTCATATTCTGTCGTACCTGGGCAAAGCGGAATTGGTGCACTTGCAGGGGTGGGGGGAGCCGCTGCTCCATCCGGAAATCTGGAACATGGCAAGGGCAATCAAGGCAAGGGGTGGCAGAGTCAGCCTTACCACCAACGGCGTACTTCTGGATAACTCTGCCGTTCGTCAAATATGCGAGATCGGGTTCGCTTTTGTAGCGGTATCGGTGGCGGGAGCAAGATCCGCCACGCATGACTCCTTAAGGGCGGGATCGAGCTTAACGCAAATCTGCACCAATATCGCCGGATTAAGCGCCGCCAGGTCTCATCCGGATATTCATCTCGTCATGCAGATGATGAAACCCAATATTCAAGAATTGCCGGAACTGGTTGATCTGGCGGCGGAGCTTAAAGCGGACAGGGTGATCGCCCCCAACCTTGATTATCTGCCTGATAAAGACACTGATTCCCTCAAAGCCTTCGCACTGACAGCCGATCCTCAAGTGCACGATATAGTCAGGGAAGCGGAGATAAGAGGTAAAAAACGAGGCATACCGGTATTTGTCTCTCCGCTCGAGCCTCTTGAGAATTTGGCGGTATGCAGCGATGATCCACTGCATAACGTTTTCGTGACAGTAAGGGGCGAAATATCCCCCTGCGTTTACCTTTCGCTGCCTGTAGAAGGTGAGATTCCCAGGACATTCTGGGGCAAAAGAAGTATGGTCGGCCGGTATGATTATGGAACTGTGGGTGATGGGCTGAACCGTGTCTTCAAGGGCGAAAAGGCACGGCAGTTCAGGATGGTATTCGACCGGCGAAATAAATACTCGAGACTAAATGCAGCCGAATCGATGGCGTTTCTAACTCTGCCCGGAATACGCGGCGTACGTAAAATCTTGCAGGGACAACAGAAACAGTCCCTGGCTGAAGTCCCGGGGACGATGCCGGAAGCGCCGGCGCAGTGCCTGGGGTGCTATAAGCTGCAGGGGATCTGACCTTATAGCGATACAGTTATTGCGGGAGGAACCGGCAGCCGGTTCCTCCCGCAACGTTTGACTGAGTTAATCGGGAAGTATAGGGGGTACGAAAAAGGTGCCGGACCACAGGAGCCAGACGATGAGCAGGGTCCAAACAACGTTAAACGTTTGTCCGATCCAATATACAGCTGCGGGCTTGCCGCCGCCGACGGAAAGAAGCTCTTTGAAATTCGTTTCCAGGCCGATACAGACAAAGCACAGCGCGAAGAACCAGGTGCGGTATGTTGTCAGCAGTCCGGTGATTGTCGCTGTAGTTTTGGCCCCCATAACGGGCTCAATATAGAAAGAGGCTATCAGCGAAGCGATAATAAAGCCGACAATGAATTTAGGGAAGCGGTACCAGATTTCCATGAAGGACGGCCGTTCGCTGGCGGACTTTTTGTCCAGCTTCAAAGTCGCCCATACCGCCAGCAGGAAAGCGGCAAATCCGATTAATATATTTTGCGCCATCTTGACCAGGGCGGCGACATCGAGTGAGGCTTTGCTTTTCATCACCTCGCCCGCAGCTACCACTGCGCCGGTATTATCGATGGTTCCACCCAACCATGCCCCGGCCATATTGGTCGGCATGCTGACAGCCTTGGCGATGGGTGGCATGACCACTATCATGATCACTGCGCCTACCAGCAGCCAGGCGATGATATAACTGGTTTCCTTGGGATCGCCCTTAACAGCTCCACCAGCTGCTATCGAGGCGGAAACTCCGCAGATCGACACGCCTGTAGCCATGGTGCTGGAGAAGCGTTCAGCCATACCAAACCGCCTGCCGAGCCAGTAAGTGAAAAACCAGACTGCGGCCACTACCAGCAGGGCCTGCAGCATGCCTACACCGCCCGCCTTCATGATAATGGAGAAAAGTATGGTCGCGCCCATGCAGACCAGGCCGATCTTGATGTAATACTCGGTCAGTACGGCCGGTTTGAGCCAGCCGGGCAGGCCTACCGTATTGCTGATAATCAGGCCGAAGATCAACGCCCAGATAACGTACTCCAAACCCCAGGCGTTGATAACAGATTGCTTGCCTACGAAGATCGCCAGCCAGGCCAGTGCAAAAATAACGATAAATGCGGGGACAAAACGCTTGATATCCTTTTTCATGAAGATCAGGCCGATCAAACACAGGACGGCCAGTATGACGAAAATGATCAGCGTGTCCCAGATAGTTGAGATGCCTGAAGGGAAAGCTTTATCTATTGTTGCCCATGTTCCGAACTTGGGGCCGGCGGGCAGGATGCCTATCATGGCCAGAATCAGGATCACAAATCCGAGCCAACATGCCCACCAGTCCTCTTTGTTCCACAGGGAGGACCAGTCAATCTTTTGCAACCTCTCACCTCCTTAAATCATAATTGACACGGGGATGAATTAGGATTCGCGAAAAAATTGAACAATTGTAAAATCTATCACCTCCCTCACGCAACATTGCCAGGCCCTAAAGTCCTTTATACAATATCATGATGTTACTGTCAACAACCGCTGACAATTAATAAATTGTTTATTCCTAATTACAACTA
>CAZDXZ010000033.1:0-14856 GCA_964509615.1 uncultured Dehalococcoidales bacterium | reverse complement strand
TTCGCCGGCATAGCCGTGGCCGAAGAAGGCATCGGCACGGCCGTAGATAACCTGAAAACCTATGCGGCCGTGTGCGGTATGAACTGGGCGGGGTACGTTACAGCCCTGGCTAAAAAGCCGCGCGAAGTCAGCAAAAGCGCAGGCCTGGACGAACAACTGAAAAAACTTTACCGGGCTCTAAAAGAATCCTGAACACTCAGAGCTGCCTATACTCAGATTGCTTCGTCGCCTGCAGCTCCTTGTAATGACGTGCTGAATATTCTATTTGCCTTTGAAATCGGGCTTCCTTTTCTCTTTGAATGCCCGGTTGCCCTCTATGGCATCTTCCGACTTATAGCATTTCTTGATCAGCCGTTCGATCTCCTGCTCTACGGCGCTGTCAAGCTTCTGGTAATGGAACAGCTGGTTGATCAGGTACTTGGTGCCCTGCACGGCCAGCGGCGCCTTATCAGCGATTTCCTGCGCCAGGTTGTTCACCGCGGCGTCCAGTTCGGCACGGGAGACCAGGGCATGCAGCAGGCCGATCTCTTTAGCCCTGGCAGCCGGCACAAACCGCGCGGTTAAAAACAGCTCCTTGGTAGCCGGCACGCCGACAAGGTTGATCAGGCGCTGGATAGACTGCGGATAATACACCCAGCCGAACTTGACGGGCGGGATGCCCATCCTGGCATTGTCCGAGGCTATTCTGAAATCGCAGGTCGTGGTAATATCGCAGCCCGCTCCCAGGGCGTCCGCATGTATCCTGGCTATGATGGGTATGGGGCAGCTGACCAGGCTGTTCAATGCATCCGCCAGCGCCTTATCGGCCACCTCCCTCTGACTGTTGACAAACGTCAGGTCCATACCTGCGCTGAAGGCCATCTCGCCCGCGCCCGTCAGGATGATAGCCCTGGTCTTGCCCTCTTTCACCAACTCGCTCAGGCCGCCGGTAATGCCGCTCAGGACCTCGTAATTCAGAGCGTTTCTTTTGTCGGGCCTGTTGATGGTGATGGTGCAGATATGATCCTTACGCTCGATTATCAGCTCACCGCTCATTTTTTACTCCTTTTTTCAGATCTATTCCGTGTCGTTTTGCCGTAAAGTGAGGAAATCCGCCGGTATCCTGTCCACTCAAATGCGCACACCCTCCGGTTTCCGATTCCGCATGCATCTATCCTCCCGATACATATCCGTGCGGATCTAACAATCTCAACAGTGCGAGTTCCCGTTTATCTGGAGAGTCCATACATGTTAGTTTTGCGGCTGCCTTCACCTTCCAGCCGCAGTTATCCTGGATTTCATCCTGCTTACCTGCCGGACACCTGCCGTCGCCCCCCTGTATGCAGCCGGCAAGAACAAATCGCCCATCGGCGCCCTTGCGGAAAACGCCCATATCCGTAACGAGAGTGCTGACCCTGTGGCCCGGGGAGGTCAGGTAGTCCAGCTTCTTGACGCAGCGTTTCTTCGACTGCGCCGTGACCACCATCACCTCGGCGGCGCCGCTGGTATTGTCGTTGTTTCCGCCCGAGCCGCTGATATAAATGTCCTTGCCCACCCGCGTAGTATTGATATTGCCTTTTTCATCGATCTGAGCGGCGCCGATGACGCTAAGGCACTGCGCGCCCTGGCCCGAGATAACGAAACCGTACATCTCATTTGTGTCAATCAGCATTTGTGCGGAAGGCACATGGCGCACGCTCAGCAGGTTCGGATCACCCGGAGCAGGCTGATATCCAAGCACTCCTGAACCGAGTATCAGCTTTATTTCAATTCCTTCCTGCTTGAGACGGTAATAAGCCAGCCATGCCGCAAGCCCCGGCATGCCGACACCGGCCAGCAGAACCCGGTAGCCGGCCTCCTTTACCCGCTCGGCAATTACGCGCGATGCAGCGATGATCATCGCCTCGGTGCGGCCGGCATCCTTGCCCGATACCGCGGAGACATGGTCGCCCCCGGGATACGCGGCATTGAGCCCGGTCTTGAGGGCAAATATGCGCTCAAACCCGAGACGGCGGGTATATTCCTCGTGATCGACTGTTTCGTACACCCACTGTTTCAACCAGGCGTCCAGCAAGTCCGGCTCTTTGCTGACTTTTCTCTGCTCGAGCATGAATTCGTAGTCCTCGCCGTAGCTGTCAACGCCCTCGATACAGGAGAAATGGCCTTCGGGATGAGCTCCCAGCGGGCACAGGGAAACTGATTTAACCAGATAGCCCGGTATACCGACCAGATGGGAATGACGGCGTATGAAATCGGGATCGACTATTTTTTCAGCCGTTACGATCACGCCCCCCTTCGACGCCCTGGGCCCCCACAGCGTATCCTGCGAAACGGGCGACAGGATCGTATTACCGTACCTGTCGGCGGCCAGTGCGTGGACAATGGCTATGTCGGTGGTCAGAGCCTTGACGACCCCCATTTTCTTACTGCTGTCGAAGGGATCGGCCATCTCGGTAAAGCAGCCGCTGTTTTCCGCTGCCATGCTGCTGCCGGCGATGGACCTGGTGGGCATGAATCCAACTCCCAGCGCGCCCGCCATCAGCCTCTGCTGCATGGAATAGAGGGTCCAGTTCTCGATCTCCACCTCATTCTCACGAAAGGCCCTCTGTATGACATGGCTGGGACCCGGGCTGGGGGCGGGATAGGAGCAGCCCCCCGAAATAATCTTCTTGATCAGCCCGCAGTGCACCAGGTTCAACGACAGGTCCCAGGTGAGTGACATGACAAGGGCAAAGCCCGGCCTGCCGCCCCTGTGCTGCCGCATGATCTCGCAGACCGCGGCGTTTGCGTTCCAGCCCAGAAAGACGGACATGCCCGCTTTGAGGTTCCTTTCCAGCGCTGCGCGCAGGCTGACGACCTTATCCTGCCCCACCGGCGGCGAGGCGAACAGCTCCCTGAAATATTCCTCGTTTTTCATAACAAAACAAATTATCTTAAACGATATATCATATCAGATATACCTGCTTCGTAGTCAAACACCTCTTCCGGCATGGTTTTTAAATTCGGCCTACTTCTTGAGAATATGGATGTTTACGCAGCCCAGCCCTGTATTGTGCGCCATGGCTACCTTGGGGTTGTTGGGTATCTGCAGTTTGCCGCCTTCGCCCCTCAACTGGCGGGTAAGCTCGCCTATTTCAGCAACGCCCGTAGCCCCCAGGGGATGCCCTCTGGCTATCAGGCCGCCGTCCGTATTGACGGCCACCTGTCCGTCTATCTTGGTTTTGCCTTCCAGGAACCATTTCCCTCCTTCGCCTTCCTTGCAGTAATCGAGCGCCTCTATACAGATCGCTCCGCCGCCTGCGAAGGGCGCGTGGCACTGGACTATCTTGATATCTTTAGGCCCCATCCCGCTCTTCTCGTAGGCCTCATGTCCCACCCTGCGGGTCAGTTTGCCACCCTTGAAGTCGCCACCGATATGCGGGCCCGGCCCTCCCAGCAGGTCGTTGTAATCCGGGGTCCCCGCAACGCTCGCGGCGATTGTGATCGCCCTGCTTGCCCCGTACTGTTTGGCTTTCTTCTTGCTGCAGATGATAGCTGCCGCAGCCCCATCGCTGATAGGGCAGCTCATCAGGAGAGTAAGCGGAGAGCAGATCATGGGCGATGCCAGCACATCGGCCGCGGTGTATTTTTTCTGATTATGCGCGTACGGGTTGAGCGGCCCGTACTCAAAACTCTGCGCCGCCTCGGCCGCCAGCATTTCGGAGGTGTCGCCGTAGGTCAGCATCCTCCATTTAATGGCCATGGCGATTCGGGCCGGCGTTACATCAAGCCCCATGTAATGGAGGTGGTACTCCTTATCCTGCTCGGGCACGCCGCCCGGGATCAGACCTTTCCCCATTTTTTCGTAGCCCGCCACCAGGACGACGTCATACCTGCCAAAGGCCACCGAATAAAAGGCCTCCCTGAGTGCGGCTGAGCCGCTGGCGCAGGCCTGCTGCATCTGGCTGATGGGAATGCCGGTCCAGCCGAAGTTCTGTACGATCATCCTGGCATCGGGGAAATGCCCCAGTTCGCTGCCGATGTAGGCAGCCTGGATATCCTTAAACGGGATGCCTGAATCCTTCAGCGCAGCCTCTATGGCCACTTCGGCCATCTCGATAACAGATTTGTTGGGCCATCTGCCAAAACGAAGAGTGCCCACTCCCATTACTACTACTTCATTCATTGTTCTGTTTCCTCCGTTAAACTCAGCTAATTAAGCCTCGACTATTATGCCGCGGGCTTGAATTTGAAGGCGATGATGTCGTTGCCCTCTTCATCCTGCTTGACCTTGTCCACGTAGACTTCCACCTCCATCCCGAAGTCCACCGCCTTGAAATCGCATTTATCCAGTATTGTGTATATATGGACATCTTCGGGCATCAAGACATCCGCCTCCATGTAGGGCGGCTCGATAATGGTATATATGCTCTTTCTGTCCACCTGGCTGAAAGTAAAGACCTTGCCGCGGTCGTTCAGATTAAACACCTCAACGTCGGCAGAGCCGCACTTTCCGCAGTACTTTCTCTTGGGGAAGAACGTCAATTTGCAGCTTTTGCAGCGGCTGGCCACCAGGTGATATTTGCCGTCGCTGCCCATTTCAAACAGGCCTTCCTGCAATGGAATAGTCTTTTTCTCTGCGCCCGCTACATTTTCGCTCATTTTATACTCCCGCAAGCTATTTCTTTTCTATCGGCGGCAGGTTGTTTTCTTTGCGTGTAAAGTTGGCGAGCTCGAGATACCCGTCATAAAGGTTGCGGTGCTGCACGCCGATCTCCTTGGTCATCCTGCTGTAATCTATATGGAACATATGACCCCAGGGACCGTTCTCGTCAAAGGTGACTTTCATATCGGGGATGATCTTCCTGCCGATTTCACCCATTTCGCCGTATGAGACGTAGTGGCCGCCGACGTGGTAGACCTCATGCGGCATTTTCGGTCCGAACAGTATCCTGGCCACCATTTCGGCTATATCATCAACATGCGCCAGCACGATGTATTGCTTGGACGGATACGGGAAGGGAACCTCGTTTCCAAGCGCTCCTGCCGTGCCTATCAGGTTCACTCCCCTGCCGCCGATTCTCACACCGGGCCCGTAAACGCCGGGTATCCTGATAGTGACTATATTGGTTTTGAGCAGCCTGTTGTATTCATGGGCCAAATGCTCGCATAAAAACTTGCCGATGCCATAACCCCTGTTCGGCCTGGCCGGTGAGTCCTCGTTAACCGGCTCCGGGCCGTCCCAGGGTACACCGTGATACTGGATGGAGCTGGGATAAACAAATGTCTTAATTCCCGCCATGCGGGCGGCCTCGAAAATGTGGAATGTGCCGGTGTTCATGATCATCATCTGCCTGTACAGGTCGCCGGCCTTCTCGGGGCGCTCGCTCACCCCGCGCTCCTCGGCCGAGAAGAAAACCATGTGCGCCACCTTGTCGACCTTGTACTTGCTAAGAGTGTCGGCGATGGCATTGTAGTTTACAATATCGCCTTCAACCATCTTTATTTTGTTGACGAGATCGCCCAGTCTGCCCGGTGTGAGCTTGGGCTCCAGGCATACTACCTCTTCGCCGCGCTCCACTAAATTCTTGATTACCCTGGCGCCGATAAAACCTTTTCCACCTGTTACTAATGTCGTCATCTCTCTTTCTCCTTTTTATTCCTCTATAGCTTGAACAGCTTCTTTGCATTCTCACCCAGTATCAGATCGACCTCGGCCTTGGTGAACTCGTAGCCGAGGCTCCTGGCCTTTTCCGGAAGCTCCTTGAAGTAGTTGACCCAGCCCGGCAGGAAACCCAGCGACCGGTAGCGCTTGCCAGAAGGATGGTCGCTGGCAAACAGTATGTGGTCTGCACCCAGGTTGTCACGCATGCTGGCCAGGATAGGAACGAAGTCGTCCATATTGACTGCGCCGAAGTTCCAGTTGGACAGCTCCAGGTAGCAGTTGGGGTGTCCCCTGGCAACCTGTATGGCGGCCTCCCACCATTTGGGATAACCGGCATGGGCAATCACGACTTTCAGATTCTTATAAGTCTTGAGAAGCCCTGCGATATGTGCAGGGTGGTTATGGTTGGGCAATGTGAAATCGGCGCCCAGCATATTGATGCCTTCCCCGGCGCGCGTATGTATGACCACCGGTATATCCAGGTCGGCGCATACCTTCACCAGCGGCTTGGCCTCTTCGCTGTTTACCAGCAGGCTCTTGGTGGTGAATTCGCCGCAGCCCTTCAAACCGCACTCTTTGATAGCCTTGGTCATTATTTTGGCACAGTCCGGCCTGCGCGGGTCCACATAGGCGCAAACGTAAAGCCTGCCCTTGTACTTCCTCTGAAACTCGCCGAAAAGCACCACCTGCTCGGAGTAGGGAACGGCAGGCTCCTCGCCCGTCCAGTGGGTGCCGAAATCCGTCATCATGATAATGCTGGCATCTACGCCGGCCTTGTCCATATTAGCCAGATATTCGGCGCCGTCGGGATCGGTGACTCCCTCCTCGATTTTAGGAAGGATCATCTCGGGCTTGCGTCCCGCTTCCTTCTTGGCCCATTCCTCGGCCGTATTGCGGTGGAAAGCGGTCGGCATGAAACCCTTGAACCAGAAATGGGTATGTGCATCGACAATCATGTTCTATTCCTCCAATTTATTAAGCGACGACCCTGGAGCCCTTGAGTGCGCCGATCTCCTTGGCGTCGCATCCTATGGACCTGAGTATCTCATCAGTGTGCTGGCCCAGCGTGGGAGGCGGTCCTTGCATTTTGAGAGGCGTGTCCTTCAGTTTCCAGGGAATACCGATGGTCTTTATCCTGCCCGCGACCGGATGGTCCAGCTCCCGGACCATGTCGACCGCAGCCACCTGCGGCTCGCCCAGTATGTCCTCCACGGTCTTGAAAACGGCGCTGTAGCCGCCGACACCCTCCACGATGGCTTTTATCTCGGCAGCGGTCTTGTTCTCCAGGGCCGGCTCGATGACAGGTTTGAACTCCTGCGCATCCCTGCCGATGCCGACCATTTTCATGCCCTTCTCCTTGAAGTAGGGGTCCTCCAGCAGGTCATCCAGGCCGACCTTCCTGCAGAACTCCTCCCAACCCTTCTGCGCTTTTTCCGCATCGATGGGCATGCCGAACATCAGAGCGCGGTCCAGTGTTTTATAGCCGTTTTCCTGGTGGTCGAATGGACCTGTAAAGTGCCAGCCGCCCGGCAAGTCGGGATTATAATGCGCGGTAATAATATAGGTGTACATCATGATCATGTTGAGGAACTGGGAGCTGTCGATCTTCTGACCCTTGCCGCTGGTCTTACGGTTGAAAAGGGCGGAAAGAATGCCGATAAACGACCAGATGCCGCCGGTTGTGCCCACCATGTCCACACCCAGGCGTACCGGCTCCCCGCCCGTCTCGCCCAGGAACCACTGAAATCCCGCCATGCCCTGGATTTCAAGCTCCGATGCAGGATAATCCGCATAGGGCCCGACGGTGCCGAAGGGCGAGATCGCGCAGTATATCAACCTTGGATTCTCCTTGGACAGACGGTCGTAACCGATGCCCATCTCGTCGGCCCTGCCCGGCCCGAAATCCTCGATCAATACATCGGCCTTATTAGCCAGCTTGAGCACGATATCACGGCCTCTGGCTTCCTGCAGGTTGAGCGCTATGCTCTTCTTGCCGCGGTTCAATGACATAAAGAGCGAGCTTTCGCCCTTGATCTTCTCGCCCAGCTTACGCGTCCAATCCCCGTCGACAGGCTCCACCTTGATGACCTCGGCGCCGCCGTCGCTGAGCTGCATCGAGCAGAACGGACCCGTTATCTCCTGGCTTAAGTCCAGTACTTTTATTCCCTTCAGAGGTGTCATGTTTATGCCTCCTATCGCTTACTCTTGCCTTTTCCGGCCTTACCGGAGAGCTCCGCAAGAATTTCCTTTCTATTCTTATCCGGCTTGACCGGACCGGTGATCTTGATCGGTTTGGGCGGATCGCTGAACTTCAGCGGAAAGTTGCTGAAGAGCGCCGGGCCCCACATGGTGTCGCATTTGACAATCATCTTGTTTTCCCTGAGGTGAGGATCGTTGTATATCTCGTCCACCGTGTTGATGGGCCCGACCGGCACACCGTTGCGGCGCAGCAGTATGATCCACCACCTGGCCGGCTCCACGGCGAACTTACCCTCAAGTATCGGTATGAGCTCCTCCCTGTGCTTGACGCGGTCCGCGTTGGTGGCGAACCTGGGATCCTTCTCAAGCTCGGTCAGCGCCAGCGCTTTACACAGCCTGGGCCAGAACTCCTCACGATAGATGCTGACGTTGATATATTTGTTGTCATACGTCCTGAAAGCCTGTGACGGCACGATCAGGGGATTGGCTGTGCCCATAGGCATGGGGCTTTTCCCCGTCGCGAAATATTCGGAGATCCTGGTGGTCTGGAGGGCCAGCGTAGCTTCAAGCTGGGACATCTCTATCTTCTGTCCGCGCCCCGTCGCCTGCCGGGCTACCAGCGCCAGCAGCACTGACTGGACAATGTTGAGACTGGTGGTGAAGTCCACCGAGGCTACATACCGAAACATCTCGCCCTGGCTGCCCGGAGGGCCGTTCAGGCTGGCGAAACCCGATGCCAGCTGCATGAGGGGATCATTGCTGGGCGAATTGGCCAGCGGCCCGGTTGCGCCGTAGCTGGAGCTGGCGCAGTAAATGATATTGGGATTAGCTTTGCAGACGTTTTCATAATCGAATTTCAGCTTCGCCATCGTTCCGGGAGGATGGTTTTCGATTATTACATCGGCCGTGGCGACTATTTTTAACGCGAGCTCCCTGTCCTCATCTTTCTTCAGGTCGAGAATTATATTTCGCTCATTGAAATGGGCCGTGATATAGGCCGTACCGGCGCCGCCCTGCATGGTGCCTGCGTGGTACAACCCGTCCAGCTTGGGAGGCTCGAAGCGTATTACGTCGGCCCCCAGGGCTCCCAGCAGGCAGCAGGCGACCGGGCCGACGCCCCAGCCACCCGCATCTATGACTCGTACTCCATTCAACATATCAGTACCTCCACATTAATAGCCGTCTTACTCGACAGCCTTTGCTGTTCTCAGCTGTTCTACCTGGGCATTGCTGTATCCTATCTCCCGCAGTACCTCATCGGTATGCTCTCCCGGCAGCGGGCAGTACCGATTGAACTGGGCGGGGGTGTCGGACAGCTTGAGCGGATTGCCCAGCTGCTTTATCTTGCCCAGCACGGGATGCTCCTTATCCATGATCATCTGCCGGCTTTTCAGCTGGGGATCCTGCATAGCTTCCTCAACATACAGCACCGGGCCCAGGAACACCTGCCTCTGTTTGGCCCATTCCCACCACTCGTCACGTGTCTTTGTGAGGAAGACCTCCCTCAATATTTTAAACATCTCCTGGCGATCGTTCTCGTCTTTAGGCCATTGCCGCGGTATCAGGTCGGGCCTGCCGATATCCTCACAGAAATTCTTCCAGAAAGGCGTCTCTATGAACTGGATGGCGACATACTCTCCATCCTTGGTCAGATATGCCGAGCAGTGCGGATCGCCGCCGGTCTGGGGTGTAAGGCCGCGCCTTCGTTTCTCCCCCGACACCATGTACATGGTGGCATCGAAGGAGATCAGCGAGAAGACGCTGTCCAGGTAGGCGATGTCCACCAGCTGTCCTTTGCCCGTCCTCTCCCTGGCCTGCAGTGCGATCAGGATGCCTATCAGGGGGTGCAGTCCCGCGCCGGCGAAATCCGCCACCATATTGCTGGGGTAGCAGGGCGGCCCGTCTTTGGGACCGATCAGGCTGAGAGCGCCGCCGATGGCCATAAAATTGGCGTCGTGGCCGACGATATCGCGGTAGGGGCCCGTCTGGCCGTATCCGCTTACCGCGCAGAAGATGAGGCGGGGATTGATCTCTTTCAAAGTATCATAGCCGATTCCCAGCTTCTCCATCGTGCCCGGCCTGGAGTTTTCCACCAGGATGTCCATCCTTTTGATTAATTTGTAAATGACCTCTTTTCCCTGGTCCGATTTCAGGTTGAGCTTGATGCTGCGTTTGTTGCGGTCGATAAAGGTATAGGCGGACATCGTCTGCGCGGCCGCTTCCATGGGCAGCGCCAGGGTATACCCGACAGGATCGACCTTGATCACATCCGCGCCGAAATCGCCCAGATGCATGGCGGCGAAGGCGGGTGGATATCCCCGGCAGATGTCGATGACTTTTAAGCCTTCCAGTGCTTGTACCATGATCACTCCTTGTTTTTATTGCATGACACCGGCCGGCAAGCCCCTAAATAAGGCTGGCCGGCCGGGTTGCTGACTGGTGTTAAGCAGCGTGAACTTCTACGCCTTCCTCCCTCTTCCTGGCGTTATAATAATCGGCGTCGAACCATTTGTACATGATCAGATAACCGAAGGAAGCGATAAGAAGTACGGCGCCGTTCACCCAGAACGCAGTCTGAAGGTTTGAGGCATCAGAGATAGCGCCGGTTATGGCCGGACCCCACAGCCCGCCGAAGAAGAACATGGTGAAAATATAGGCGCCGTAGGCGGTGGCGCGCTGGTAGAAGGGGACCAGCTCCTGGCTGGCCGTGTGCTGCACCGGTATGAAAGCGAACTGGCAGAAGATAACGATGAAGAACAGCCACCAGAGGTTGAGCAGCAGGGCGGCGGCGAAGGATATAATACAGACGATGATGCTGATCCAGCACAGGAGCATTTTGCCGCGCGGATTTTTTCTCGACATCTTATCGCCGAGTATTCCTCCCACCGGGCCGGCCACCAGTGCCGTCAGCATGATGGCGCCGGTCAGTGTACCCGCCCTGGCGACATCCATGCCCATATACCTGGTGAAATAGGTGGGCAGCCAGTACATGATCGACATGCTGAACAGGTAGGCCAGACCGAAGGATATGAACAGGGTTACCAGCGTCTTGACCTTAAGGATGTCTTTCAGGATGCCGCCGAAGCTGGTGGAGCTGCCGCCGACCTGCCCGCTGGCGTCCCTGGGCTGGTTTTTATAGTCGGGTATGAACCATGCCAGGATGCCGAAGAGGATGCCCGGAACGGCCACGGCCATGAAAGCGGTGCGCCATCCGTATTTGAGCGCAATCGCCCCGCCTATGACCATACCGATGGCCGTGCCGACGGCCGCGGCAGTGGTCCAGATGCCGGTCAGCGTTGCGCGCCTCGACTTCTTAACCGAGGCCATCAGCAGCGCCTGGCCTCCCGAGTTGAAGCTCGCCTCGCCCACTCCCAGCACGGCACGGGCGGATATCAACTGGCCGAAATTGGCAGCCAGCCCCGAACAGAACGAGGCTATGCTCCACACGACGGACATGAGGGAGATCATTTTACCCCTGCGCCAGCGGTCGATTACATAGGACAGGGGCAGAGAAAGCAGGCCTACCATGGCCAGGACTATAGTGCTCAGCCAGCCAAGCTGGGTATCCGTAAGGCCGAGCTCCTTTTGCAGGATGGGGAACATGGGGCTGATCACGGTCCTGGTGGCGAAATCAAGCACATAAAGGATATACAGCACCACCATCAGGTACCATATTTTCCAGGTTGGCAGCGGTAAAATTACCTTTTCGTCGTTGTCGCCGGAATTAGTCAATTGATCACCTACCTCCCTAATTTAATTTAATTGCGCTGTCCTGAACCGGATTGAATATAGTTCACGCCTTCTTGGCGGTTTTTTTCAGGCCGTACCTCTCGTAATATTTGGCGGGGATTTTATCGGGGTCCTTATATATCATGTAGCGGCAGGGTTCTTTGCCGAACTCTTTGGGCGGCTCGATCACCCAGATGGGGTAACCGGTCTCCTCTATGGGCACGATATCCTGTAGCGCGCAGTGAACGCAATAGACGGGTACATCCGTCATGCCGAAGGTCATTTTCTGGGCTTTTTTCACCCTGGCCCAGTTCTTGGGGGGATTGTAGCTGCCGTTTAAGACGGCCCTGCCGCCGCTACCGCAGGGCGTCATCATGACCGTGACCTTCTCATCGTCCTCCTCGATCTTCAGCTTGGTCAGGTGGCCGCGGAAACCTGCGCACAGCATCTGCACCTGGCGCTTAACGTTTTCCGCACGGTATATCTGCGCCAGGATGGCGAAATCCTTGAAAAACTCATGCAGCACCTCATAGAGGGCCTCGTCCCCCATGCGCTTATCTACGTAGCTCATCAGTGTGGCGATCCAATCGCGGAACCCCTCATGCATGGAGTAAAATTCCTTGTATTGGCGTCGGTTCAGCTTCCTGGCCTTTGGCAGATCGCCTGCATCGATGGCCCTCTCAACCAGGTCGACTGTCTCGGTCCCAAGCTCCTCAAGCTCAGCTTCGGTGAATAATCTCTCAGCCATTATCGTTCTCCTTTATTTAACCTGCTCCAGGGTTTGCTTCACGTAACTACTGAAAACTGGCTTCCACCCGGTAACCTTTGCTAATATTGTTGACCCGGCCTGAATTAATTTAATATAATAATGTTATATTGTAATATTATTAATACATTGATTACGGAATTCTAAACTACATTTCTAAATTTGTCAATACGGAAAGCGGAGCAGGTGTGCATATGAGTAATAAAAGAAAATGGATTGAGGAGACGCTCAACCCGGCTTTAAAAGCCGTTAAGTCTCGCCAGGCCTCATACAAATCGAGCTCGGGCGGCGAGATTGAAGCGGTGTATACCCCGGAGGACCTGGGTGGTTTCGACTATGAGCGGGACCTGGGCTACCCGGGGCAGTACCCTTATACCAGGGGTATCCATCCGGCCATGTACCGCAGCAGGCTGTGGACGATGCGCCAGTATTCGGGGTTCGGTAATGCGCGGGATACCAACCGGAGATTCCACCACCTTTTTAAGCAGGGGCAAACCGGGCTCAGCATCGCCTTCGACCTGCCCACCCAGCTCGGCTACGACTCGGACAGCCTGTACGCCCGTGGGGAAGTGGGAAGGGTGGGCGTCGCGGTAGACTCCCTGCACGATATGGAAGTGCTGTTCGAGGGCATCGAGCTGGATAAGATCAGCACCTCCATGACAGCCAATGCCACCTGCGCCCCCCTGCTCGCCATGTATATTTGCCTGGCTCGGAAGACGGGCATAGACCTGGCCAAACTGGACGGCACGGTACAGAACGATATACTCAAGGAGTACATCGCCCGCAATACCTATATTTTCCCGCCCGAGCCCTCGCTGAGGCTGGTGGCCGATATAGCTGAGCACTGCAGCAAGGACCTGCCGCGCTGGAATTTCATCAGTATCTCGGGCTATCACATCCGGGAGGCGGGATCTACGGCAGCACAGGAGATCGGTTTCACCATGGCCAATGCCATTGAGTACGTCAATGCGCTGGTGGGCCGCGGCCTGGACGTCGATTCATTCGCCCCGCGGCTCTCGTGGCATTTTCAGATCCACAACAGTTTTTTTGAAGAGGTGGCCAAGCTGCGCGCCCTGCGCCGCATGTGGGCCAGGATCATGAAGGAGCGGTTCGGCGCCAAAGATCCGCGCTCGCTGATGTTCCGCACCCACGTTCAGACAGGCGGGGTCACCCTCACCGCCCAGCAGCCGCTCAACAATATCTCCAGGGCAACCATACAGGCGCTGGCGGCGGCGCTGGGCGGCGTCCAGTCGATGGCCGTTGCCAGCTACGACGAGGCTATCTGCATCCCGACCGAGGAGGCATCCACCCAATCCCTGCGCATACAGCAGATCATCGCCGGCGAGAGCGGTGTGGCCGATGTGGTCGACCCCATGGGCGGCAGCTATTACCTGGAGAGCCTGACCGACGGACTGGAAGCCGAGGCCAACCAGTTCATCGAGAAAATAGAGAAGCTGGGCGGAGCGGCCAGCGCCATTAAATCGGGCTATCAGACTGCCCAGATTCAGGAGGCCGCCTATAACTATCAGAAGGAGGTCGAAGCGGGCCAGCGGATAATAGTGGGAGTGAACAAGTATCTTTCGCAGGCGCCTCAGATATCCCTGCACAGGGTCGGCGCCGGGGTGGAATCGGGCCAGAAGAAAAACCTGGCCGCGCTCAAGGGCAAACGGGACAACGGGAAAGTTTCGCAATGCCTGGACAGGCTGCAAGAAGTAGCGCGGGGCAGGGAAAACATCATGCCCGCGCTGATCGAATGTTCGGCAGCTTATGTGACACTGGGCGAGATGTGCGACGTGTTGAGGAAGGTATTCGGAACGCAGAAGGAATCCAATCTGTTTTAATACAATACGGCTGACCGTAAACAAAATGCGGCACGATTTGTGAATCGTGCCGCATTTTTAATTTATTGTGCTCTATTTTCCAGTGAACAGCCTGCGTGGATTATCCACCAGCATGGTCTCCACCTGCCTGTCGCTGACGCCGGCCTGTTTCAAAGCGGGGACTATCTCACGGCAGACGTGGTCCACGCGCCAGTTTTTGCTCAGCGTAGCGGCCAGCTCAGGGGGCACATCCTCGGGTACGGGCCGGCCGCCCCAGAAGTTGACGGTGTCGTGGGAAAGCATAATCCTGTCGGCGTAGCCCTGCTTGCACAGCTCGGCGATGTTCGTGACGCAGACATCGTCCTGCGTGAAGAAGCTGAAGCCGAGCCTGTCGAAACCGATATAGAACCCCTTGTCGGCGATAGCTTTCTGGTAATTGAAGTCGGTCGAATTGGAGACGTGCCCGATCATGATCTTGCTGATGTCGGCGCCCTCCTGGATAAAGAGGTCGGCCTGCTCCAACCCGGGCACGGGAGTGGATCCCTCGGTATGCGTAATAATCGGCACACCCGTCTCCTTCTGTGCGACAACGGCAGCCTTAAATACCTTTTTCTCGTAATCCGAAACGGTTTCACCTGAAGCGACTTTTAAGGCCCCCGCTTTTATGCCTGTTTTCCCGATTCCCTGCGTAAGCTCTTTGATGAACAGCTCCGCCATCA
>CAZDXZ010000032.1:0-15910 GCA_964509615.1 uncultured Dehalococcoidales bacterium | reverse complement strand
ATTCCGGGGTCGACCGATACTATCCTGCATGAGTTCAAGCCGACGGGTATAAATTGCCGGGGCAAGTCTGCGCATGAGAAAGAAAACGAAGCCCGTAAAATTCAGCAGCGGAATAGCTGCGCTGGATGATCTGATCCAGGAAGTACGCGCTGGCGATAACCTGGTCTGGCAGATCGACAACCTGGAAGATTACACCTCATTTGCGCAGGCGTTCGCCAACCGCGCCGTAGCCGATGGCCATAATTGCATCTACCTGCGTTTTGCCTCACATCCCCCCATCCTGAAACGCGGACCCAACCTTCAGATCATTGAGATCGATCCCAGGCCCGGTTTCGATGCTTTCAGCGGGCAAATACACAACATTATTTCGAAAAACAGCCGCGATGCATGCTATGTATTCGACAACCTGTCCTCGCTTGTCGCGCAATGGGCCACCGATGAGCTGCTGGCCAATTTCTTCCAGGTGACCTGCCCCTACATCTTTGAGCTCGGGCCGGTGGCATATTTCGGCCTGACCAGGGGAAAACATACACATTCGGTGGTCGCCAGGATTAGAGAGACAACGCAAATACTGATCGACGTGTACCATGTCAACGATGCGACGTATATACATCCGCTCAAAGTCTGGGAACGCTACTCGGCACAGATGTTCCTGCCCCATCTGATCGACCAGGACAGGTGGGTGCCCGTATTTCAGAGCGGTGAGGCGGCGGCCGTATCCTCAACTGCCCATAAGCAACCTCTCAGCATAGCCTTCACCTCTATTGCTCCCTGGGAAAGCGTTTACACCAAGCTGCTGCAATACCAGTCGGCGGCGCCTGATTCACACGGACAAATGGAGGAGATAATACCACTTAAACACGAGCTTTCCCGCATGATGCTGGGCGATCAGCCCGCTTTCATTAAACTGGCGGATAAATATATGACTGCCGACGATCTTATTAATATAAGGAACAGGCTGATCGGGTCAGGCCGCATTGGAGGCAAGGCCGCCGGTATGTTGCTGGCGCGGCGCATATTGCTGGCTGAAAAGGGTGAGATCGATTTCTCTCAAGCCCTCGAGGCGCACGATTCATTCTATATAGGGTCGGATGTTTTCTTTACCTTTCTGGTCAACAATCACCTTTTTCAGCTTCGCCTGCAGCTCACACAGGACTGGCAGATTTCCTACGAGGAATTCGAGGAGATCGAGAGACAATTTGTTCAGGGCAAATTTCCTCAGGAGATAATGGAGCAATTCCGAGATATGCTGGACTATTTCGGGCAGGCCCCGATCATCGTCAGGTCCAGCAGTCTGCTTGAGGACAGCTTCGGCAATGCTTTCGCGGGCAAGTATCGCAGTGAATTCTGCGCCAACCAGGGGACGCCGGACGAGAGGATGGAGGCGTTCCTGCGCGCGGTTAAACTCGTGTATGCCAGCGCGCTCAATCCCGATGCCCTGACTTACAGGCACAACCAGGGACTGGGCGAGAACGATGAGCAGATGGCAATACTGGTGCAGCGGGTATCCGGCATGCCCTACAAGGACTACTTCTTCCCCACGCTGGCAGGCGTCGCCTTCTCAAAAAACCTCTATGCCTGGACCGACCGCATAGACCGGCAGAAGGGAATGCTGCGATTGGTGTTCGGTTTGGGCACCCGTGCCGTGAACCGTGTCAGCGGTGACTATACCAGGATGATTGCCGTCAGCCACCCCGACCTGCGGCCAGAGATCGGCGCTAAAATCGCCCGGTACTCCCAACATAACGTCGACCTGCTGGATATCAAGCTCAATGAGTTGATCACCCTTCCCATAGCGGAGGTACTGGATGACGGCGATTATCCCAATCTCAATTTAATCGCTTCCATTATGAAGGAAGGCTTCCCTCGTGCCATTATCGGTAATTGCCCGGCTGGATCGGGCGACAACCTGGTTCTAACCTTTGATTCCTTGCTGAAAAAAACTCCATTCATCAAGATCATGAACGACCTGCTGACCAAACTGGAATCCGCCCAGGGACATCCTGTAGACGTTGAGTTCACCGCACATATAACAGCGGATGGTGTCATCAAGATAAATCTGCTGCAGTGCAGGTCTTTGCAGGTGCCGGGAACTTCGGGCCCGATCACAATCCCGGAAAACATTCCGAATAAAAGCGTTCTGTTTAAAGCTAAAAAGTTCATCAGCGGCGGAATGGCCGCCGATATCAAATATATCCTGTATATCGATCCCCTCAAATACAGCCGCATCGAATCACCGGAAATTAAGAAATCCATCGGCCGGATCGTCGGCCGCGTCAATAAGCACCCCAATATTAAGGAAGGGAGGTTGATCACCATGGGTCCGGGCCGCTGGGGCAGCAGCAACATCGATCTGGGTGTAAACGTCGGCTATGCCGACATCAGCAACACGTCGGTGCTGGTCGAAATCGCCCGCGAGGAAATGGGGCATGTGCCCGAGGTGTCCTACGGAACGCATTTCTTCCAGGACCTGGTGGAGTCCCAGATAATCTATTTGCCTGTCTATCCCGGTGACAAAGAAGCCGCCTACAATAACGGTTTCTTCCAAGATTCTTCAAACGTGCTGAAAGACATGCTGCCGGAGCTGGCTGAGTTCTCATCTGTTGTTAGCTTAATCGACGTTCCGTCTTCATCAGGGGGCCGACGTGCCCAAATCATGGCTGACCCCAAAAGCCAGAGGGCAATCTGCTTCTTAAAATAACAACCTGTCTTCTCAGTTGTCTCGTATTGACAGCGAAATCTCACAATGTTAAAATTACGGAAATGGGTTTCCGTATACCGCCCGTTATAATAGTTGGAATATATGAATAAAGACAGCATGTCTATTGCCGTAATCGATTATGGTGGCGGCAACATCGGCAGCGTTGTTAATGCCTTGGCGAGGCTCGGCTATCGGCCCATCGTCACTGCCTCCGCCTCTGTCATCCTCGGGTCCGACGCTGTGTTCCTGCCCGGCGTCGGCGCGGCAGCGGACACGATGAAGAGGCTATCGGCCGCCGGAATCGATGAATCGGTCAGGAAGCTGGTTGAGTTAAAAAAGCCTCTCTTTGCTATTTGCGTGGGCCTGCAGGTGCTGCTCAGCGCGACCGAGGAGAACGGTGAGCATGAATGTCTGGGCATCATACCGGGCAGAGTCCGCAAACTCCCTGCCGGATTGAAGATCCCGCACATGGGATGGAACCAGGTTAAACAGGCCTGTCCGCACCCCATTTTCAGCGGCATTCCGGATAACACCAACTTCTATTTTGTACACAGCTATTATGCGCTGCCGCAGGACAGTTCCGTGGTTGCCGGAACAACGGAATACGGCTTCCAATTCTGTTCGATGATTATCAGGGACAATCTTTTCGCGACGCAATTCCACCCTGAAAAAAGCGGCAAGTTCGGATTGAAGATGTATTCAAACTTCTTGAAATTAGCTGTAAAAGGGTCGTAGCCACATGTTGACCAAACGTATTATCCCGTGCCTGGATGTAACTGGCGGGCGTGTGGTCAAAGGCACGAGCTTCACAAATCTGCGCGATGCCGGAGACCCGGTGGAGCAGGCGGCCTTCTATTACCGCGAAGGGGCCGATGAACTGGTCTTCCTGGATATTGGAGCCACTCCGGAAGGCCGGGATACCATGGTTCACGTAGTGGAGAGCGTGGCCAAACAGGTTTTTGTCCCCCTTTGCGTGGGCGGCGGACTACGCACCATAGACGATATGCGGCGCATGTTGAAGGCAGGCGCCGATAAAGTGTCCGTCAATACCGCCGCCGTACAGAATCCCGAGCTCCTCAAGGATGGCGCCGCCATTTTCGGCAGGCAATGCATGGTGCTGGCGGTGGATGCCAGGCGCTGTGTTAAAAACAGCCTCGTCTCCTGGGAGGTCTGCACGCACGGTGGGCGTAAACCTACCGGCATCGACGTGCTTGATTGGGTCGAGAAAGCAGTCAACATCGGTGCAGGTGAGATATTACTGACCAGCTGGGATTCGGACGGCCAGAGGTCGGGCTACGACAATGAGCTCAACTGCGCCGTCAGTGAACTGGTGTCGGTACCCGTTATCGCCAGTGGGGGTGCCGGCACGCTGGAGCACCTCTATCAGGCACTGGCCCTGGGTAGAGCGGATGCCGTGCTGGCCGCCAGCATTTTTCATTACAGGGAGTACTCAATCAAACAGACCAAGGAATATCTGGCCGCAAAGGGGATACCTGTGAGGCTGCAGTGAGGTGATCAGGATATGATCGGACAGGAAACGCGCGACGTAGAAAGAAAGATCACGGCCATACTGAAGATACTGAGCGACGCGCAGGCGCCCATGGGCAGCCGCGTCATATCGAGCCTGCTGGAAGAACAGGGCATCTACCTGGGCGAAAGGACTGTGCGCTACCATTTGAAGATAATGGATGAACGCGGCCTGACCCGCTCGGCGGGTCATAAGGACGGCCGCACCATTACCGTGCCCGGCCTCGAGGAACTGAGAAATTCGCTTGTTACCGACAAGATCGGCTTCGTCGGCTCCAGGATAGAGCGCATGGCCTACCAGACCAATGTAGGCCTGCGCTCAGGCACGGGACGCATACCCGTAGATGTATCGCTCTTCGACCGCAACCAGTTTCCATCCGCACTGAAAATCATGAATGCCGTGTTCCAGGGCGGACTGGCCTCATCCAGCATGGTAACGCTGGCCGGCGAAGGCAACAATCTGGGAGGTATCATGGTCCCTGAGGGACAGGTCGGGCTCGCGACTGTTTGCAACGTCGCTGTAAACGGCTGCCTGCTCAAATCGGGCATACCGGTATATGCGCGTTTCGGGGGCCTGCTCCAGATAAAAAATAGTCTACCTTTCAGATTTGTAGACCTTGTGGAGTTCACGGGATCAACCATCGATCCTTCCGATATATTTATCGCCGGCAGGATGACCGACGTACTTGGCGCCACCGGCGGCAACGGCAAGGTGCTGGCCGATTACTGTGAAATACCCATGCTGTCCTGTGGCAAAGCTGATGAGCTGCTGCAGCGGATGAAGAACAGCGGCCTTGTCACCCGGGCCTTCCTGGCCAGGCCGGGAGAAAAGATCTGTGAGATACCTTTCAATCCAGAGCGGGCCGGGCTGGTTACTTTCAGCGGGCTGAATGCGGCCACAGCCGTAATCGAGAGCGGCATTGCTGTGACCAATCACTCCATCTGCGGCCTGCTGGACGTATCCAGGCTGCGACCGTTTGGCGAATTGTTATAATAACATTAGAGAGACGTGTACAATATTCTAATCGTTACCAACGAGATGGACCGTGTGAGAGACCTCAGCGCTGGCTTGAGCCGCATGGGTTTCTCCTGCACGGCTTGTAGATATGCCGATGATGTTATCCAGCAGGATGCCAGACAGACTTTCAATATTGTACTGGTGGATATGTCGTCGGTCTCTTCACGCGGAGAATCAGCCTGGCAATGGTTCAGAAAGCTGAAGCTGCGTAGAATTGTCCCGGCCATCGCTGTTGTTACCATTTCGACACTGGCTGCAGTTGACAGGGAGGCAGGCCTGACTGATTTCGTTGTACATCCGTGGAATATCGATGAGCTGGCATACAGAATCCGCAGAGCTATTAACGGGAACGCCGCGTCAAATGAAAGCGGAATAATAAAGGTGGGAGACCTGTCTATTAATCCGTTGCGTTGCGAGGTTGAGCTGGGAGGCAGGCTGCTCGCCCTTACCTTCAAAGAGTACGAACTGCTCAAGCTGATGGCGACCAACAGAGGCAAGGTCTATACACGCCAGGCTTTGCTCAACGAGGTTTGGGGCTATGACTACTACGGCGGCGACAGGACCGTAGACGTGCATATTCGAAGATTACGCAGCAAAATCGAGGATCCGGCGCATTCTTTTATCGACACGGTGCGCAACATAGGCTACAAGTTCAAAGACATGGACAATAGCGATAATTCGCCGTAACACAATCTTAACGCTGCTGTAACAGGCCCGCAACAGACCTTCTCTAATATTGTTCCCATAACAATATTGAGGAGGTTTATCATGAATTCCGGTGACACAGCATGGTTACTTGTTTCCTCCGCCCTGGTCCTGCTTATGACTCCCGCGCTCGCATTCTTTTACGGAGGAATGGTGCGCAGAAAAAATCTGCTTTCCACTATTATGATGAGCTTCGCTATCCTTTGCCTGATATCCATCCTCTGGATCATGTACGGGTATACGCTGGCTTTCGGCCCTGATGTCAAAGGACTGATCGGCGACTTATCCTGGTTCGGGCTGGCTGGAGTGGGGCAGGCTGCCTCGGCAGTATATGCTGTGACTGTGCCACATCTGGCATTTGCTGCATTTCAGGCTACTTTTGCCATCATTACCGTGGCGCTCTGGACGGGTGCCGCGGTAGAGCGCATAAAGTTCGGCGCGCTGCTGGCTTTCGCAGCGCTCTGGTTTACACTGGTCTACTGCCCGATAGCGCATTGGGTATGGGGCAGCGGAGGATGGCTGGCTAGGATGGGCGCTCTCGATTTCGCCGGCGGCACCGTCGTGCACGTTAACGCCGGCATCTCGGCCCTTGCACTGGCGCTGGTGCTGGGCCCGCGCATGGGTTTTAAAGATCGCGAGCCGATGGAACCTAATAATATACCCTACGTTGTGCTGGGAGCTGCATTGCTCTGGTTCGGATGGTTTGGCTTCAATGCAGGCAGCGCCCTCACGGCCGGCGGGCTGGCGGCCAGCGCATTCCTCTCCACGAACACTTCAGCAGCGGCAGCCGGGCTGACCTGGATGCTGCTGGGATGGATACACCGCCGGCCTTCTGTACTCGGTGCCGCAACCGGAGCAGTTGTGGGATTGGTAGCCATCACTCCGGCAGCCGGCTATGTTCCTGTCTGGGCTGCCGTACCGATTGGCGCCATTGCATCGGTTATCTCGTACTACGTGATGATCTGGAGATCAAAAGCAGCACGGATAGATGAGTCGCTGGATGTATTCGCCTGCCACGGTATGGGCGGCATCTGGGGAGCGGTGGCGACCGGTATCTTTGCCACCACCATGGTCAATCCTGCAGCTTCCGGCCTGCTGGATGGAAACTGGATGCAGGTTCCAGTGCAGCTGGCGGCCATAGCGGCAACCGCCATCTACTCTTTCGTAGTGTCATGGCTGCTGGCCAGCGCTCTCAAAGCGACTGTGGGGCTGAGGGTCAGGGAAGAGGAAGAGTCCGTGGGACTGGATATCTCACAACACGGTGAAAACGCTTACGGAGGTGTATCGTAATGAAGAAGATAGAGGCAATACTGAGGCCTGAAAAACTGGACGCAGTCAAGCTGGCCCTTGAGAAAATAGGAATTCATGCCATGACCGTGACCAGAGTCAGCGGCAGGGGAAGACAAAAAGGTATAGCCCTGCAATGGCGTGCCGGAGAATACAGGGTCGATTTCCTGCCTAAAGTCAAGCTGGAAGTGGTTCTGTCCGACGAAAGTAGTCTGCCTGCGGTTGACGCTATATGCCAGGCCTCCAAGACCGGCCGGGAAGGGGACGGCATGATTTTTATCCTGCCGATGGATAACGCCGTCAGGGTAAGGACAAGCGACAATGGAGAAACCTGCATAACTGCTAAATGACAGAGGATTTTTACCAAATTGTATAAACAAAGGGCAAAAACCGCGTGATTACCTGGCCATAAAGGGTGTTTTCCCTGAATAATTAATCTGTTTGTAACAAATGGCTGATAAATTAATTGTGATCGGCAGAAAACATGCTGCCTGATGAAATAAATAATATACCAGGAGGAAATATGGCAAAGAAAGACAGAGATGAAGCCGTTGAATACGTGCTCAAAATGGCAAAGGAGCACGATATCAAATTCATCAACCTGTGGTTCACCGACATCCTTGGCTTCCTCAAGAGCTTTTCCATCACAATCGAGGAGCTTGAGCGTGCCATGGAGGAAGGCATGGGCTTCGACGGCTCGTCCATTGAGGGCTATGCCCGCATAGACGAGAGCGATATGATCGCCATGCCCGATCCCGACACCTTCCAGCTGCTGCCCTGGAGGCCCAAGGAGCAGTCGGTCGGGCGCATGTTCTGCGATATCTATAAACCGGAGGGAAAACCTTTTGAGGGCGATCCCAGGTATATACTCAAGCAGAACCTCAAGCGGGCCGCCGACCTGGGCTACACCTTCTATGTGGGACCCGAGCTCGAGTTCTTCTACTTCAAGAGCAGCGGTGGCACCGAGATTCTCGATTCCGGCGGCTACTTCGATCTGGTCCCGCTGGACATGGCCGTAGACCTGCGCAGGCAGACGGTGCTGGCGCTGGAGGAGATGGGCATCGGCATCGAGTATTCGCACCACGAGGTCGCTCCCAGCCAGCACGAAATCGACATGCGCTATACCGATGCGCTGACCATGGCGGACAACGTTATGACCTACAGGCTGGTGGTCAAGCAGGTGGCCATGGAGAACGGCGTATATGCGACCTTCATGCCCAAACCTATCTTCGGCGAGAACGGCAGCGGCATGCATGTGCATCAATCGCTCTTCAAGGGCGACAGGAACGCCTTTTTCGATAAAAATGATCCCTTCCACCTGTCTAAAATCGCCAGGAGCTACATCGCCGGACTGCTTAAACACGCTCCTGAGATAACCGCCGTCACCAGCCAGTGGGTGAATTCATATAAACGCCTGGTGCCCGGCTACGAGGCGCCCGTCTATATCTCCTGGGCCCGGCGCAACCGTGCGGACCTGATCAGGGTGCCCGAGTACAAGCCCGGACGCGAGATGGCCACCCGCATGGAATACCGCTCGCCAGATCCGGCCTGCAATCCCTACCTTGTTTTCAGCGTAATGCTGGCAGCCGGCCTGGAAGGCATAGAGAAAGAGTTGGAGCCGCCCACTCCCGTCGAAGAGAACGTTTACCAGATGAGCGAGGAACAGAGGAGGAGGCGCGGCATTAAAACGCTGCCGGGCAGCCTCTCGCAGGCCATTGCATTGACCGAAAAAAGCCAGCTGGTTAAAAAAGCATTGGGCGATCACCTGTTCAACGCCTTTATACAGAACAAGAAAGTGGAATACAATAATTACAGGATCCAGGTTACAGAGTACGAGATCAAGAAATATTTACCTATCCTGTAGTATAATCTCACCGTTGTAAGCGAGGACATGCGCCGCCCGCCTCCAAAGGCGGGCGGCGCTCATAAATTATGACCGTCGGGACATCGCATCAGAAAAAAAACAACCCGACTATAGGAGTCCTGTCTCTACAGGGCGCTTTTATAGAGCATATACTCATGCTCCAGGGGATCGGCATCGATGCGATCGAGGTGAAGCTGCCTCGTCAGCTGGAGCGGGTCGGCGGACTGATCATACCGGGCGGTGAAAGCACCACCATGATGAAGCTGATGGACAGCTTCGGACTGATCGAGCCGGTAAAAAATCTGGTAAAGAAAGGTGTGCCCGTGTGGGGCACCTGCGCCGGCATGATATGTCTGGCCAGAGGGGCGGCAAACCCCGATGGCACCCCCATGGAAACCCTGGGGCTCATGAACATCACAGTAAAGCGCAACGCCTTCGGCCGCCAGGTGGACAGCTTCGAAACGCTGTTACAGGTATCAGGAATAAAGGGAGGGCCTTTCCCGGCGGTATTTATCCGCGCACCGCTGATAGAGAAGGTTGGGGAGGGTGTGCAGGTGCTGGCCAAGTTGCCCGGAGGCCGGATTGTGACAGCCGTGCAGGACAGGCTGCTGGCGACCTCCTTTCACCCCGAGTTAACGGGCGACGACAGATTGCACAGGTATTTCGCCGCCATGGCCGTCGATTAGCCTTCGTCCCTATTCTATTTGGCCGTGGACGGCGCTGGCGCCGGCTGCTGCGAGATAATATCGTTCAGGTAATTCTCAGCCCACTTGGTCAGCTCCTCGTCCTTGAGTTCCAGAGGGTAATCGGGAGTCAGGCCGGTGTCGCTGATTAGCGTGCCGTTGGGCGTGTAATAGTGCGCCGTGGTTACTTTGATGGCTGATCCGTCGTCTAGCCTTACGAAATTCTGTACGCTGGCTTTGCCGAATGTCTTCTCACCGGCCAGCTTGGCCCGGCCGTTGTCCTGCAGCGCGCCCGCCACGATCTCGCTGGCGCTGGCGCTGCCCTTGTTGACCAGCACTATCAGAGGAATATCCTTGGCTATGCCGCCCGGCTTCACCTTCTGGACCGTCTCCAGTCCGTCCTTATCCACGGTCTTGACCACGATGCCGCGTATCAAAAACTGGCTGGACACATCTACAGCCTCTGAAAGCAGGCCGCCGGGATTGTCGCGCAGGTCGAGTATGACGCCTTTGGCGCCCTGACGATTGGCCTCCGTCAGCGCTTTCGTGAAATCGTTGATTGTTGGAACTATGAACTGCAGTATCCGTATATAGGCCAGCTGCCCGCGCATCTCAAATTTAACCGAATCGAGCTTGATCTCGCGTCTGGTGATCTTTTTCTCGACGGGTTCCTTGTCGCCTTCCCGATAAATCAGGAGCTTGACCTCCGTTCCCGCCGGGCCCCTAATCTTCTGCGAGGCCTCGGTTGTGTTCAACTGGGCGGTAGACTGCCCGTCTATCTTGAGTATCATGTCTCCCGACTTCAATCCCGCCTCTTCCGCGGGCGAAGCGGGCATGGCTGAAATGATCACTATCTGGTTTTCCTTCTTTCCTATGTAAGCGCCTATGCCATAGTAAAGGCCTGTTAAATCGATCATGGTGGACTCAAATGACTGTGGCGAGAAGTACTCGGTATACGGATCATCCACCGCTGCCACCATACCCCTTATGGCGCCCTGGGCCATCTTGACCGGATCGAGTTTGGATTTATCGATGTAGTTCTTCTGCAGCAAGTCCCATGCCTGACTGATGCTCCGGAACTCCGGCGGCAATCCCTGCAACACCTTTTTATCGGAATCACTCGGCGTAAACTTGAAATCGCAGGCCAGCACGGGCAGGCTGGTAGCCAGCATGACCAGCGCCAGCAGTATATACAATACAGCTTTCTTTCTCATATGCATCTAAATACTCCAGCGGAAACAATTTTTTATGCTGAACTCAGCGGGCTGTCATATATTGTAGCGCATTTCCGGCTGCAGATAAGAATAGCCAAGCAGGCCTGTAAGCCGAACCCTGTCTCTCATTTAACTGGTGAATTATAGCGTAACTTGGATGTTATAACTAACTATGCGAATAGTGGCAGAATACGCTGTTAAGATCTGTCGGTGTAAATGCCCTTGCTTAAAATCATGTTCATATCTTTCCAGGCTGCTTCGAGATCGAACTTGCTTCCTGCCAGGCACCATTCAAACAGCAAGCCACGAAATGCTCTGTTGATTGTTTGTATCAAAACCTCGCCGGAAACATCAGTACGAAACTCGCCTGCTTTCTGCCCTTCAGTTAATATCTTTTCCACTACCGTGTAGATTGGCCTTTTATTGTTGATCAGGAAGGAATGCTTTTTCGTTAAGCCGATTTGACTGGCATACGTGACTTTTATGGCGGGCTTGCCCAGACCGAGCATGAAGCTGAGATTCATTCTGCTCCAGGCCTGAAGTTTGTCACGATAGGTCTTTTGGCGCGATATTATGTCTAACATCTCAGTTGCATTGTATTCGTCAATTTTCCTGTATTGGTCGACTATTATTCGATCCTTTGAAGGGTAGTGGCAATAGAAAGCTCCTACTGATATACCAATTTCATCACAAATATCTTTTATCCTGACTTTTTCGAATCCCTTCTCCGCAAAAAGTCTGGCAGATGCCTCGAATATTCTTTTCTTTGCGGCCAGTGCCTGCAATTTCCTTTTATTCAGCGTTTTTGTTTTTACAGCCATAAATCAATCCTCTATCACAATCTCAATTGTAATATTATAGCTTACATTATTAATTGACGTCTTTTCCCGGCGATTGATTTATATTTATTTGCAATACAATATTGAACCTGTTCGGCGAATTGACAAATATATTGAGGATTGTTAGACTTGCAGAACATCCGGCTCTGCCATATTAATTGTCAGCCGCTTTTCCCGAGAATGCTCGAGGGCAGGGTGATCGGGCAATAGCTAACAGCTCCACAACCGGAAAATAAGAACAACTTTTATTTCAGGAGAATAAATAATGTTCGGATATTATGGCAGATTTCTACACATAGATCTCAGTACCTGCAAAACTAAGAATCTGGAAATTCCGCCAAATGAACTGAAACAATATATTGGTGGCTCTGCGCTGGCCGCCAGGCTAATTTACGGTCAGGTTGAACCTGGCGATCCACTGAGCTCTGATAAACTGTTGATTCTTGCCGTGGGGCCTTTTGTCGGCACGAGTATTCCAATGTCCAGCCGCATCGCCATATGCGGCATATCGCCACTCACAGGAATATGGGGAGAATCAACAACCGCGGGTATATTTCCGGTCAAACTAAAAGCGGCAGGTTTCGATGGTATTGCTGTGACTGGTAAAGCGGACCGACCTGTCTATTTATATTTAACTGAAGGTAAGGTTGAAATCAGGGATGCATCAAGTTTATGGGGTAAGGATATTTATGAGACGCAAAAATCCCTGAAAGCTGAGCTTAAAGTGGATGGGCTTAGTGTGGCGTCCATAGGACAGGCTGGTGAAAACATGGTGAGTTATGCTTGCGTAATGAACGATCATGGCAGGGCAGCCGGTCGTTGCGGGATGGGAGCGCTAATGGGGTCCAAGAAACTCAAGGCTATCGCCGCTGCTGGGAACATTAAGGTAGGAGTGGCAAATCCGGCGAAAATCACTGAACTCACAAAGCAGGCAAGGGACCATGCTATGTCGTCAATGGACATGTTTAAACAATTTGGCACAATGGGCTACGTAGAAATCGCCCAGCTTCTTTCTGATATGCCAGCAAGGTATTTTACAAAAAATGTCTTCCCCACAGAGAAAATAAGTGCTACTAAGTTGAAGGAGTCGTATGTGGTGAAGGGCTTGTCCTGTCATGGATGTCCCGTTGCATGTGGCCGGCATATATTGAATTTCAGGGAAAATGTTGATGTAGACGGCCCCGAATTCGAAACAGTGGGATCATTCGGCCCACTATGCATGAATTTCGACCTCGAATCAATTATTATAGCCAATCACCTTTGTAATGCTTATGGAATTGATACTATTTCAGCTGGTGTTTCGATTGCTTTTGCAATGTATCTCTTTAATAAGGGACTTCTTTCCGAGAAAAGGGCCGGCATGAAAATAAAGTGGGGTGATACTGATACTATTCTTAAGCTGATCAATTTGATTGTAAAGAGGGAGGGGATAGGCGAGATATTAGGTGAGGGCACACGTAAAATGGCACGCGAATTGGGCATTGACGCCGATGAAGCAGCCAATGTTAAAGGACTTGAGGTACCTATGCACGACGCTAGGGCTTTCCCCGGCCAGGCGATTTGCTATGCAACGAGTCCTCGTGGTGCATGCCACATGAAAGGCAATTACTATAGAGTTGAGCTTGGCTGGTCTATTCCCGAACTGGATATCACTCAAAGTGACGACAGGTTCAAGTCTGAACAAAAGGCGTCCATATCAGCCAGATTGCAAAATTACCTCGAAAACTTCGACTCTCTTCTCCTTTGCAAGTTCGCTCCATTCTCTGCGACCCTAATAGCAGAAGCCTTTACTAATGTCACCGGTTGGGAATGCAATCCGACCGACCTCAATATAATTGGTGAACGTTCGATAACTATAAAGAGAGCAATTAATAATAAACTTGGAATAACACAGGAAGATGATAAAATGCCGCGAATAACCGTCGAAGCTCTTAAAGAGGGCGCTTCCGAAGGTAAGGCTCCTGATATGGCTGTGTTACTCAAGGAATACTACGATTATCGGCAATGGGATTGGAACACAGGCAAGCCTAAAAAGCAAAAACTCATAGAGCTGGGGCTGAAGGATGTTGCCAAAGATCTGTGGCCTGAAAATGAGTGATACAAGAGTTAACAGACGGCGTCTTTGAAGAAGCTGATTACCTTCCACTCTACCTGTCCTTCCCTATAATGTCATTCAGGAGAACAGTGTTATGTTGAGCTAATATTTATGAGTTTGTTCACCGAGTTGATACGCCGAATTGACAGCATACACAGCGGCTGTTAATATACGTAAAACAAAAACTTTCCCAGCCTAATTACTATCATAAATATAATTACTGATATTAATTTATTCAAAGCAGGGGAGCCGCTATGGCTCAGCAAACGACAGCAACCATGCGGCATTGATGAAACAAGTGAACGAGTGGTGATGAAGTCGGATTTCTGAAAACACGATGAAATAACAATGAGGAGGTTTCATTATGGCTGAGACAATCGTTATTACTGGTTTAGCTGATGGCATGGGGCGAGAGGTAGCCAAACTCCTGGCTAGCGGCGGCGATAATATTGCTGGCTTTGATGTGGATGAAAAAGGCATTATCTCCTTAAAGAAGGAGTTGAGCAGTCTTGGAGGAGACCATTTCCTCACCACCCTGGATATTACCGACCGACCGGGGGTCCTTAAATTTCGTGATAGTGTCTTAAAGAAGTATGGCAGAGTTGATGTCGTGCTCTCTAATGCCGGCATCGGCATTTTTGATTCCTTTGAAGAAGTTGATTTAGAGGCGGCCTTAAAATGTTTGGAGATCAATGTTATTGGTACTGCCGCCATCTTTCAGGCTTTCATTCCCTCATTGAGAAAACAGGGCGGTGGTAAGGTTATTGCCATGTCCTCACTGGTCGGCCAGATCCCATTCCCATTCGACTCCATCTACGTAGCAAGCAAGTTCGCGATCGAAGGCATGGTTGATGCCATGCGCTATGAGATCGAGCCGTTTGGCATACGTGTAGCCTTGATCGAACCGGCACAGGTTTCCACCAGCATGGGTGCCAAAATCCACCATCTGTTGCCTGCGGAATCACCTTATAGAGATAGAGCTAAGAGATTTATGGATAGGGACGATGAACTCGTTAAAACGGCACCGACACCTCTTGAAGCAGCCAAGAAAATTGTAAAGGTACTTAAGTCCGAGAGACCAAAACTTCACAATCAGATCGATTTCAAGAGCTCCTTTTTCATGTTCCTGAACAGGTTGCTGCCTACGTCGGTGAGAGACAGTATTCTCATAAACTACATGGACATCAAGATATGAAAACACGATTTAGACTGAATAAGGAGGGAATTCGCTATGGCTAAGCAATCGACAGTAACAATGCTTGAGACACAGGATTGGAGACAGGGAAAACTCGTACGAATTGGTTCTACGGAGAGAGTTAAGAATTTAAATCAACAATTTCACGAAACGAGACCTAACATTTGCTTGCACGGTATGCGGATTTATACCAAGGTTTATAAGGAAACTGAGGGTGAGTCAGAGGTTTTGAGACGAGGTAAGGCAATTGCGGAAGTACTTTCGGCAATGCCTCCCGTAATAATGCCTTTGGAACTGATAGTGGGGCAACCTGGATGCAGGTTAAAAGGCACATCAATTAAGCCGGCTATGCTGGGCTGGTTGCAGGCCCCGGATGAATTCGAGGAATTGGACACCAGAGACTATGATCCCTGGAAGGTGACTCCAGAGCAGAAAAAAGAGTTAAAGGAAAAAATATTGCCCTACTGGAAAGACAAGACAGTCAGGGAAATCTGTACTAAAAAAGCCATGGATTTAATGCCCGATGAGTGGGGGATTCTGATAGATACAGGCGTTGCCAACATAACGAACTATCTGCACAGTATAGGCTCGCATATAAATCCGCCTTACGATGATATTGTAGCAAAGGGCTTTAAGTGGTACGAAGGAAGGGCCAAGGAAAAGCTCGCGCAGCTTGGTAAGAATGAATTTGAGAAGGAATTTTTCTATGAGGCCATTCTTAAGACGATCGGCGGTATCAAGCAATGGAGCGAAAATTACCGGAATCATGCGTTGGATCTGGC
>CAZDXZ010000031.1:0-16012 GCA_964509615.1 uncultured Dehalococcoidales bacterium | reverse complement strand
AGTATCTTGACCGCCCAGCCCTCCACGCAGTCCAGCGTAACCAGCTTGGTGTAGCCCGTATGTCCGGACAGCACCTCGGCGTACGTGTAGCTCAGAGGTTTCTCCACCAGGCCGGTGACTTTCAGCCGGTAGGAGTTGATGTCCACATGCTGCGGGCCCTTGATCGAATTCTCCTGGAAATCGCCCAGGTCGGACAGACGCTGTCCATGGTACTCATTGATCTGCACCTCGGACAGGTTGCGGCCGCCGGAAGACGTGCTGCTGGCGCAGCCGGCCAGCAGGGTGAGCATCAGTGTGCTCCAGGCGGTGAGTGAAAAAATCCGGTTGAACCGCATTCCGACTCCTTTTTACAGCATGAAGTTGATGGCGAAGAAGGCATGGATCATGACCGATATGAGGAAGAGTAGCCACAGGTAGCAATGGAATTTGTAGAAATTAAGGTAGTTTTTATTCCGCATCAGGCCGTGGGCGAATTTGAAACCCGGAAGGCAGCGGCAGGTGAAAAAGACCAGCAGTCCCAGCACGATGTTGCATGCCGCGAAGATCAGGATGATGTCCCGGGCTATTTGAGAATGAAAAAATTCAGTCACGTCGCACCTCGGTCTTAGAATTCTAAAGGTCGATCTCGGATGATCCGCGGGCGGTATGTTTAAGCGTGAACTGCGGTTCGCTGCCGTAGGCCCAGATTATTTTGTTCGTTCCCTGGCGCAGCGGCTTGTCGAACCTGTCGCCGGTGTCCAGCTTCCGCTTGAATTCAATGGTCGTGAACACGCCGTCCGATTTTCCCCCCGAAGCAAGGATGTCGTCCGTCCCGCCCTGCTCGATATCAGGAGCATGGGGCCCGAACTGGCCGGTGCTGTACTGGTCTGAGATGGTGAGTTTACCGTCCTTGACATAGGCTATTACTATGTCGGCGCCCTTCATCATGGATTCCGGGCCGAAGCCTACGGCCGCCCAGCCCTGCGTTTTGGCCTTGATCCCGACATATATATACGTATCGTCTGCCGTCCACCACAGGTCGTACCCGTCGAAGGACCTGCTGTTCCTGTATTCGCCGGCTGTGATGACGCCGTCGGCCGCCCAGCTGACATTATCTGAAGGCGGCGGACCCTCGGGCTGGGTGCTGACGGGTGGCGCAGGCAGAGACGGCGATGGGGCGGAGCGAGATTTCTGCTGCGAAGGCGCCTGGCACGCAGCCGCGGCCAGCGTGATTATCAGCGCTGCGATCAGGACACGCAGGGCATAATTGCTCGACATAATGTCACCTGCCTCTACTAGAAAATTCGGTTACCGATGTTTGCAGGATCAGCGCAGGCGGGACTCGACCGCCTTCCAGTCGATGTTTTTAAGGAAAGCCTCGATGTAGTCGGCACGTTTCAGCCCGTAGTCGGTTATAAAGGCGTGTTCGAAGACGTCCAGGACGAGCAGCGGCTGGCAGCCGGCCGGATGTCCGACGTCATGCTCGTTGATCCACTGGTTGAACAGCCTGCCCCCGACGATGTCCTGGTAGAGGATAGTCCAGCCGATGCCGCGCATGGTCGCCGTGCCCTTGAGGTCCTGCAGCCAGGCGTCGTAGCTGCCGAAGCCCGCGGCCAGCAGCTTGCCCAGTTTTCCGTCCTGGTTGAGCGCGGCTTTGCCGCCCAGGTTCTCGAAATAGTACTCGTGCAGCCGCATGCCGTTGAACTCCCAGCCCAGCCTTCTCTTGAGCTCGGCGAACTCGGGGCTTGCGGCCTTGCCGTCTTTAAGCATGCCGGCCAGCGTGTCGAACAGCTTGTTGGCGTTCGTCACATAGCCTTTGTAGAGCGTGAAATGCGTATTGAGCAGGTTGTCGCTGAAACCCTCCATGCCCAGCAGCTTCGCGTAGTCCTTGGCCTCGTATGCCATTTGATTACCTCCTAAATTCTTAGTCCAGCGTCTTTTTCAGGTCGTTGAAAACCTTGACGTGGTATAGTTCGTGGTCGCGGATCCTGGTCAGCAGCTTTTTAACCTTCTTGTCGTCGATCTCTTTAGCTGCCTTGTCGTATGCCGCCGCCACCTCCTTCTCGATCTTGATATCGGCGTCCAGCATTTTTAATGCCGTTTTCGGCTTTTCGATTCTGGTATGCTCGACATGGGGACTGCCGCCCCTGCCGACCATCTTCTCGGCCAGCCAGCCCAGGTGCTGCATCTCGTTGATGGCCTGGTCCTGCAGCTCTTTGCGCATCTCCTCGTTGGGCGCGGCGTAGGAATGCAGCAGGTATTGTAATATCACGGTATACTCGTGCGCTATGCCCCAGTCCAGCACGCGGGTCAATTTGTCTTTCCGCTCTCCGCGCAGGTCCTTCAGCTTCTCATCCGCCGCTTCTTTGACGAAGCCCGTGAAGTCGCCGTGGTGCGACAGCTCGTCGGACAGGATGCGCTCCAGCAGCCTCTTGATTTTGACATCTTTAATCAGCCGGATATGGTCGCGGTACATATTAATCGCGTCTTCCTCGGCCAGCACGTCGTTCTTCATCCAGGCTGACACAGTCTTGCCACCCTGGCGCATCTTGCCGCGCGTGAAGCTAGGCGCGCCTCCCAGCTCCGTAACCGTTTCAGCCAGCCAGTCGAGGTGGCGCATCTCCTCGCGCGCTATGGCCTCGATCTCGCAGGACAGCTCCCCTTCGCCCATGGCATAGGCGTGGCCCAGGTACTGGATGATGGCGGCATGTTCCCCCTCGATGTCCCTGTTGAGCAGTTCGACGATGTCTGATTTTTTCAATTCAACCTCCGTTTAAGTACATGCGTCAACGAACTACGGACGCATATTAGCAGAGCATTATTTCCTTAAGATGTGACCAAAGTCATCATTTGCCCGCTGCCAGATCAGCAGGTTTGAATCCTCTCAGCCTGAGGGAGTTGGATACAACCGTGACCGAACTGGCGGCCATGGCCAGCGCGGCCAGCATGGGATTGAGGAATCCGTAGCGGCCGAAGATGAATTGCAGCCCCGGCGGGACGTTGCCCGAGGAGAAAAAGGGATAAAGGATGCCGGCCGCCACGGGTATCAATATAACGTTGTAGGCGAAAGCCCAGAACAGGTTCTGCTTGATCGTTTTCATGCATTGTCGGCTCAGCGAGATGGCGGTAACGATGCCCGCCAGGTCCCAGCTCATGAGCGTGATGTCGCCCGTCTCCATCGCTACATCCGTTCCTGTGCCCATGGCGATACCGATGTCGGCCTGGGCCAGCGCAGGGGCATCATTGATGCCGTCGCCCACCATGGCCACCACCTGGCCCTCCTTTTGCAATTTTAGCACTTCGGACGATTTATTTTCGGGCAGCACGTCGGCGATTACGCGGTCTATGCCCGCTTGCCCGGCGATGTAAGCGGCCGCGCGCGAGTTGTCACCCGTGAGCATGACCACCCGCAGCCCCATTTTCTTAATGGCGGCCACTGCAGCCGCCGCCTCAGGCTTGAGCGTATCCGAGAGCGCCAGCACCGCTGCAATCCTGCCGTCTATGCCCAGGAAAAGGACGGTCTTGCCCTGGCTCCAGTATTTTTCAGCAATGTCCCCGGCGGGGCCGGTATCGATGCCCCGCTCCAGCATCAGCGTACGATTGCCGGCTGTTACCGCGCGCCCCTCTACGACGGCGTCGATGCCCAGACCGGGGAGCGCCTTAAAGGTCTGAGCGTCGGGGAGATCAAATCCCTTATCACGTGCCGACTTGACCACGGCCTGCGCCAGGGGGTGCTCCGAGTTGCGCTCCGCCGCCGCCGCTATCCGCAGGGCTGCGTCCTCAGCAAATGGAGGTAAGGGGTTGATGTCGGTCAGGACGGGGCGTCCCTGCGTCAGCGTACCCGTTTTGTCTAGCATAATGGTGGTGATTTTGTGCGTGCGCTCCAGCGCTTCGCCGTTCCTGATTAGCACACCGTGTTCGGCGCCCTTGCCCGTGCCTACGATGATGGCGGTGGGTGTGGCCAGTCCCAGCGCGCAGGGGCAGGCGATAATCAGAACGGCAACAAAATTGAGCAGGGCGTAGACGAAAGAGGGCTGAGGCCCGATGATCAACCAGATAATAAAGGTTATGACGGCGATGGCGATCACCGCCGGCACGAAATAACCGGCTATTATATCGGCCAGGCGCTGGATGGGGGCCTTGCTCCCCTGCGCCTCGTCGACCAGCCTGATGATGCGGGACAGGACCGTATCTTTGCCGACCCTGGCGGCCTTAAACCTGAAGCTGCCGGTCAGGTTGAGCGTTGCGCCGGTCACATTGTCGCCCGCCTTTTTTTCGACGGGCATGCTTTCGCCCGTCAGCATGGACTCGTCCACAGCCGAGGCGCCGTCACTGACGACGCCGTCCACCGGCACCCTCTCGCCAGGCCTGACCAGTAAAATATCGCCTACCGCCACTTCCTCTACCGTGACCTCCGTCTCTTTACCTTCCTTTATAAGGGTGGCTGTGTTGGGACGCAGGCCGATCAGCTTTTTGATGGCCTCGGAGGTCTGACCTCTGGCGCGCGATTCCAGGAAGCGGCCCATCAATATTAGGGCTATGATCATGGAAGAAGTATCGAAGTACAGCCCGTGGCCTATGCCCGCCGCCGCGAAGAAATGCGGGAAGAGCACGACGGCCACGCTGTAGAGATACGCGGCTGAGGTGCCCACGGCGATGAGCGTATTCATATCCGCCGCGCCGTGCTTGATGGCGCCCCAGGCGCCCTTATAGAAGCGCAGGCCGGCCCAGAACTGGACCGGCGTGGCCAGCGCCCAGAGCAGGAACGGTTTCCAGTCGTAGTCGAGCAGGTCGGTCATGCTCAGCAGCATGACAACGGCGGCCACGCATAAAGAGAATACGAACTGGGTCCTGATCTGCGCTATCTCGCGCAGCGAGGCGGCGTCCTCACGGCCCTGTTCCGCCGTCACCACCTCTATCCCGTAGCCGGCGTCGGCCACGGCGCGCAGCATGGCGGATGTATCGGCTTCACCCGTGTGCTCCACTACCGCGCGATTGGAGGCCAGGTTTACGGCCACCGAGACCACGCCGGGAATGCCCTGCAGGGACTTCTCCACACGGGATACGCAGGATGCGCAGGACATCCCACTGACCGCGAAAGTGGTCTTCCCGGTGGCAGGGACTGTATCAGCGGACATTACAGCTCCAGGTGTTGTTCCCACACGCCGTGCTGTGTGCAGTAGCTGAAGGAGAAGAGGTGCTTGAACTCCGAAGCATCGATCTCGAAGGCATAGACAGGCCGGCCTTTTTCGGGCTTAAAGGCCTCTCTTCCCAGGTCGAGTATATGGCCGTCCTTTTTAACTCCGAAAGCCTGAATCCAGACTATGTAGTGGTCCGCGGTATTGGGATGGGGCGCCTCCCTGCCCACGACGATCTCCACCAGGTCCTTGCCCATCTTGCCCTGTCCCTTTATCAGCTCGATGCTGGGTATATGCTTCTCCTTGCCCTCCGAGGTGCGTCCCATGACCAGGTCGCTGAAGTGAACGATCTTACCCGGTTTCTCCCGCTTAATGGCCCGTTGAGCCACCAGCCGGGAGTCCAGCGAGCCGGCGCCTCCGCACTCGGGGGTGTAGCAGGTAACGTCGCTGAAGGCGCATTTGACCAGGCAGCTGGGGCAGGGGTCGGGCGGTTTGGGCGCCTCGATAACGAAATTACACTTATCGCACATCCAGTATGTCATGGCTGGTTCTCCTGTCCGTTTTTATTTATAGCCGTTTTCGCGGTGTTTTTGGGCGATGCTTTCCGCCAGCGCATCCAGGGCCGCGAAATCGTTCTCGGTCGGACTGCCCTTGATATATACGGGCGGCAGAATTTCAGGCTTGAGATTGGTCAGCATGCCGGTTATCTGCTCGATGGTGCGCTGGCCCCAGCCGAACGATCCGATGATGGTGGCGTATTTCAGATTGGGCCGCAGCGCATTGGCCAGGAAAACGACGTTGGCCGCCAGCGGATGCGCTCCGCCCAGCACCGTGCAGGCGCCCAGCACCAGCGTGGCCGAGTCCACCAGCGCGATAGCCAGCTTGCCGGGATCGGCTACGGTCAGGTCGAACTGCCTGACGTTCACCCCCCGCTCGGTCAGCGCCCCCACCATGTAATCCACCATATCCTTGGTGCTTCCATGCATCGAGACATAGGGAAGCAGCACCATGTTGGCGGGCTCGTCGTAGACCCAGTGCCGGTAGGCGTCCAGGATGAATTCAGGCCTGTCGTAGACCGGTCCGTGGCTGGGCGCAATGATATCGATGGCGTAGCTCTGGAGCCGCTCCATATTCTTCTTGATGTTGGTCCTGAACGGCATCATGATCTCGCCGAAATACCTTTTGGCGGACTCATATACCTGTCCCTCGTTCTGGACGTAGAGGGCGGTCTGCGCCAGGTGGGAGCCGAAGAAGTCGCAGGAGAAAAGGACTTTATCCTCCTTCAAGTAGGAGACCATGGTCTCGGGCCAGTGCACCCAGGGCGCATGTATGAACTCGAAGGTGCGGTCGCCTAAAGATAGGATATCGCCGTCGTTGACGGTGGTTATGACGCCCTCGTCCAGATGCAGCAGATCCATCAGCATGCCCTTGCATTTAGGGGTGCACACAATCCTGGCGCCGGGATACAGGTCCAGAATCAGCGGTATGCTGCCGGCATGGTCCTGCTCGGCGTGGTTGCAGATGACATAATCGATATTTTCGACCTTGAGGTCATCCAGGTTTCCTGTGAGCACAGTGTCCATGGCAGGATCGACCGTATCGATCAGCGCGGTCTTCTGGCTGCCGCGGACGAGGTAGGAGTTGTAGCTGGTGCCGTCCGGCAGAGGTATGAGAGCGTCGAACAGACGGCGGTCCCAGTCTATGGCGCCCACGGCATGTATACCCGGTTTGATCTGCGGCCTTTTCATGCTGGCCTCCTGTTAAAGCTTTTTAAACTGGCTCTTTTCCGCCCCGCATACGGGACAGGTCCAGTCATCGGGGATATCCTCGAACCTGGTGCCGGGCTTGATCCCTCCGTCGGGATCGCCCTTCTCCGGATCGTAGATATACCCGCAAACACTGCACTGATATTTGTCCATGCCTGTTTTATCCTCCTTCTTATCTGCAATAAAGCTGGGCGCTGTTTTGGGCGTGGTGCCCCGTTTGACCTGCTGGTAATAAGCGTAGGTGATGGGCTCGCCTTCCCTGATGACATCGGCATCGACGATCTGGCCGACGAAAATGGTATGGGTGTGGACGTCGAGCTGGTCGATCACCTTTGCCTCGATATATGCCAGTGAGTTGTCCAGCACCACCGGCGCGCCGCTCTGTCCGGTTTTATAGTTGATGCCGGAGAACTTGTCCACGTCGCGGCCGCTCTTGAACCCGAAGCCGCCGATGAAGCTGAGCGGCGTTTCCCTGGCCAGTATGGATGCGGTGAAGACCTTGCTGGCCGAGATATACTCATGTGTGAGGTTGCTGCGGTTGATCACGGCCTGGATGACCTGTGGTTCCGAGCACACCTGGATGACCGTGTTGGCGATCTGTCCGTTGATTTTGTCGCCCTTGATGGATGACACGACGAAGAGTCCGTAAGTCAGGGAATACATGGCCTTGGAGTTCATGCTGTCTGTTTCACCTCCCCAAATTTTAAAACTATATGCCGTCCAGCAGGTGGTGCTCCGTGCGTGTAAACCAGTCCACCGGGTCGCTGATATATTCCTTGTAATCGACCAGCGCCAGGTAGTGTCCCTGCTCCTCCGCGGAGATCTCGGTGAAAAAATTTTTCTCGTCCGCGGAAGAGGATTTGCCGGCCCTGTCCTTATAGTAGTCGCGGGACTTGATCTCCATTTCGATGGCCTTCTCGGTCGAGGTTATATCACCCTTGGCGCCGGCGGATTTGGAAGCCTCCTTAATAAGGCGGGAAAACAGAGTTCCCAGCTTGATTGGTTTCGGTGGGCTGATGTGGGATGACGGCCAGCCTTTTTGCTCCGAAATGACGGTGTAGATTTCCTCGAAACGCTTATAATGAGCAGCCTCCTGTTCCGCAAGCCATG
The DNA here is from genome assembly GCA_964509615.1 of uncultured Dehalococcoidales bacterium. GTDB lineage: Bacteria > Chloroflexota > Dehalococcoidia > GIF9 > UBA5629 > CAIMUM01. The sequence continues at coordinate 8,019 of CAZDXZ010000031.1, read as the reverse complement.
AGTACAGCTCCTTGCCCACCCTGCTGGTGCTGTCGCGTGCAGCTATAGTATAGAATTTTTTCCCGTCCAGCTCCATGCGCAGCGCATATTTGAACGCCTCTGCGATCGTCTCATGCCCGTCTTTCATTTGCATCCTCCTCTGCGTACGGCCATTATAGCAATTTCCGCAGATGTGGAAGTAATAAAAGTCACAATGATATAAAACGATGCTGAAAAAAAGAAAGGCCGGCCTTTAAAGGCCGGCCTGAAGGAGTCCTGTGGAGCGGACCGCTCAGCGGGCGATTTTTTCCAGGTCCCTGAGCTGTGTGTCCATACCCTTGCCGTGGAGCTTGATCCGGATGGGCTCGCCGTCGCCGTATTTCTTGTAGACACGGCAGACCTCACAGATGCTGGTGTCCTTGCCGGTTGCCCCGCGGTCGTCCAGCTTGCAGTAGGTGCCCTCGATCTCCCAGCAGGGGAGGAACTGGTATTTGGTGGACGGGCACTCCGCCTTGATCATGTCGGGACAATGGCACTTCTCCCAGCAGGGCTGCTTGTCAGCCCAGAAATTGAAACCCTCTACTCCCTGTGCCGCCTGGGTCTCCTGTACTTTTACCATTGATTCTGCCATTGTCTTATCCTCCTTTGTTGTTATTCTCTTTTCTTTACGCTACTAATTTAACATGCGGAAAACAGGGCGCCATCCGTCATGACGCTTAATTTAAATTTGCGCAAAAGCGCATATATGGGTAAAAAGAATTAGCTGGAAATGCTTAGTTGCAACCTGCCCTGGGTTTTGTCCGGTGCGGGTTTTCAGGCACAATAGAAACGGTTCTTGCGCAAAAGGCAAAGGCCCGTGTTCAATCGTTTTATGTGGCGCTTAATTCTGTTGTGCATGCTGCCCGTTGTTTTGATGTCCGCCGCGGCCTGCCTGCCCGGCGGCGGCGGCGATGCGGCTTCCGAAGCACGGCGCCTCGCCGCGCCGTATACGTTGAACGTGCCGGCCTGGGAGCTGCGTAATACCTTCTCTTCCCTCGAGGATACCGCTCAAGCAGGCATACCCTCTTCGCTGGACACCGATATTGAGCAGGCGCTGGTGCAGCAGGGGATAGCGGCGGCGCCGCCGGTCAGGTTCAGGCTCGAGCAGCCCCCTCTCCTGCTGGTGATATCTCTCAGGGACCGCATATTCTATTTAGATAGACAGCTGCTGCAGCCCGGAATGGACACGGCAGAGATGGAGCAGCTTGAGGACAGCATTGCGGAAAAGGGGCTGTCCGCGCTGGTGGTCAAAATCGGCGGTTTCGGGGCAGCTTATCCCTCCGTCGTCTCCCCCTCGCTGCCTTTGAAAACCATTGTTGAGGCAGTCGTGGAGGAGTGGGCGCACCAGTACCTGGCCCTTAAGCCGCTGGGTTTCCTCTATTTCTTAGATAGCCTGGGGATAGTCCATGACCCGGCTGTGGTCACCATGAATGAGACGCTGGCCGGTATCATCGCCGACGAGATAGGGGACATTGTATACAGCCGCTACAGTGATGTTGCGCTACAGCAGAGCAGCGGGGAGGATGACGGGTTCGATTTCGAGGCCGAGATGCGCCTGACCAGGAAGCATGTCGATGGACTGCTGGCCGGAGGCAGGGTGGATGAGGCGGAAAGGTACATGAACGAACGGCGTGACTTTTTCCGCGTCCACGGATATCCCATCAGGAAGCTCAACCAGGCGTACTTCGCCTTTCATGGAATTTACGGGCAGGACCCCGGGTCGGCCAGCCCGGTCTACGCCCAGATGAAGAAGTTGAGGCAGGCATCCGGCTCGCTGGCTGGATTTGTGGAGCGCGTGTCCGCCATGACCGGGGCCGATGCGCTGGAGAGGGCCGTGGGCAACCTGCCGCAGTGAAGTTTCGGATTCGGTGAAGCCGTCGGCCGGGCATCCGAGCGTCCGGTTCTGCTATACTTTAAAAGCCATGAAATCTCCCTTCCACCGCGTGCGACTATGTTCAGAGTAGATCTGAACTGGGACGATAACGAGGTCCTGCCCGACAAGTTGCGTCCGGACGTGGAATTCCTGTTCCAGCGTATGAGCAGCGCCACCCTGGAGATGGTCGATCCCCATCCCGGCGAGCGCATACTCGATATAGGCTGCGGGCGCGCCATCGATATCGTCAATATGTCGGCCTCCGGCGCCGAGCTGATCGGTGTGGAGCCGTCGTTCACAATGCTGTCGCACGCGCGTGAAACCCTCAAGCTGGACGGATATAACACCGCCGTCCTGCAGGGCATCGGGGAGAGCATTCCCGTCGTGCCCAGCTCAATCGACAAGGTGCTGTGCAAGGGGGCGCTGGACCATTTCTCCGATCCCGACCGCGCGCTGTTCGAGATCGCCCGGGCCGTCAGGCCGGAGGGCAGGGCGGTGATCGCCATCGCCAACTTCGAAAGCCTGGGATTCAAGGTGGGCAAGCTCATCTTCGGCCTCAGGAAGCTGCTGGGCATCAGGAACCCCTACAAGCGGCTGCCCTGGGAATTGCCGCCCGACCATACCTATAAATTCGACTTCCGTACACTGATAGAGATGGCCAACCGCTACATGAGGGTGGAGAAGGTGACGGGCGTCTCCATGCTGTGCTGCACGCCGGGCTGGGGCGATATGCTGGCCGCCCTTCCGGTAAAGGTGACGGGATTCATCGTACGTTTGCTGGACGGGCTGTCGCGCATCTTCCCCATGCTGAGCGATGTAATTGTGATCAGGTGCGTGCCGCGCCGGTCACAGGGAGCTGCGCCACAGGTGGTACCTGTAGAGACGGGACAGCGCACGTGACGCCCTTTCGGGCGTGGGGAAGGCCAGTACTCCGTTCTCCTGCAGCTCTCTGGCCACTGCGGACCCGCACGGGCCGGTCAGCACTCCCACCAGTGGTTTATCCGGGTGTCTCGCGGCCATTCCCTTGATCAGCTCCCTGGTAAAGCCGCCCCTGTGCATGTCCTGGACGATCTGTATGAATATGCATCCTCCGTAGGCGCGGTCGGCCAGCAATATCTCCATGATATCGTCGACCGCCTGGTACAGCGATTCGGAGCCCATCACCATCGGCCAGTAATCAACGGGGTTTCCCACGCCCAGCCAGGGGGGAGCATGCTGGATGATCCGATCCCGGACGGACGGTGGCAGCTCGCTGGAGGTGAGGTCGGTGCCCTGCATGGCGTCCAGCGCCATGATAGCGGTGCCTCCGCTGAAGGTAGCCACGCAGATATTGGGATTGGTCAGCGGGGGCAGCGTGTAGAGGGCGCGTGTAATATCCATCAGCTCCTCCATGCTGTGAACGCTGATGATCCCTGCCTGTTTGAAGGCGGCCTCCCAGATCTCGTTGCTGCCGGCCAGCGACCCGGTATGGGATTGAGCGGCCTTCACGGCCTGTTTGCTCCTGCCGGTTTTAATCGCGATGATGGGCTTGCGCTGTGAGACGCGCCGTGCGGTCCGGATAAAACGCCTGGCATCCGGCATGCCCTCGATGTGCAGGGCTATCACCCTGACCTGGGGGTCCTGCTCGTAGTATTCCAGGCAGTCGGCGAAGTCCACATTGCAGATGTTGCCCACGTCGATGCCCTTGCCCACGAATCTGAACTCGGTCACACCGTCGAATAGCCCCCCCGTCTGGGTGACGATGCCGACGGGGATGTCCTGCATGGAGATGCCGGCGAAGGCGGTGCAGAACCTGTGGAAGTAGCTGGCGCTGCCAAAGCTGTTGGGGCCGAGCACCCTGCAACCGGTGGCGGCGGCGGTCTGCTTGATATCAGCCAGCAGACTGTTGCCCTCCTCATCGCCCGCGTCGTTGAAGCCCTGCGTAAGTATGCTCACGCACCCGATGCCGCGCGCCGCGCAGTCCCTGACGTGCTGCGGCACCCGCGCGCGGGGCGTGGAAATAACGGCCAGGTCGACTTTATCCGGCACATCGTTGATGGAGGCGTAGGCTTTGACGCCCGCGATCTCGGTGGCGTTGGGATTGACGGGGTAGACGCGTCCGCTGTAACCGTATCTGAGCAGGTTCTCCACCGCATTGTAGGTACCGGGACCGGTCTTCCTGGAGATGCCTATAATGGCGATCGAATCGGGCTCGAAAAAGGGTTTAAGCTCCTGGACGTTTTTCATGAGCAAGAAGTATAACAGATTACACGATGCCAGATGAAGCCTGAGATGGGGATGGGTTACCGGGTCATGATATATATCTCGACGCCGGCGATGACCAGGGTGATGATGATGATTACGATCATCAGCATGGGGGAATTGACCTCACGCTTGAGCACGCCGGGTTTTTCCGGCTCAGCATTCAGCTTGCCCACCTCTTCGGCGCACGACTTGCAGTAGGTCCGGCCCAGCAGCGTTTCGCTGCAGTCGTCGCAGATGGGTTTCTGACAGCGCCAGCAGACTGCGGCGCCCTTGCGGTCCGTATGGTTGCAGCAGGCGAACTCGGCCGATATCCTGGTATTCTCGTCTTCCATTGAAATGATTATACGGGGACGCACATAAAAAATAAAGTGCTATTTAAAGGTCATTGCGAGGAACGTAGTGACGAAGCAATCCTGTACGTGATTGCGGGAACACAGGATTGCCGCGCTGCGCTCGCAATGACGAGGGGGAAAATGCCCGCAATGACGTGGTAAAATGCTCGCAATGACATAATACTGTAAACGTTCTAACGAAGGGGTGCCGCGATGGGTATAGAGCTCAAACAGAATGATAATCTGGTCGGATTGATCATCAATGGCGAGGAATTGGGGACGCTGTATTTTCCCTTGCGCCGGGGAAATGTATGGATGCAGCCGGAGAGGGTGGAAACAGATCAGGGCTCTATCAGGGCTTTCTTCGAGGGCGCTGAACTGTCCGATCGGCTTACTTTCAGCCAAGGCCTGGTGAGGGTGGATAGGACGTGGCGGATTACCCGAAAAGGAAGCTGGCAGCTCGGCTTCGGCTACAGCCCGTTCCCCACTCTCGAACAATGGATCGTGCCGGCCGTTATGTACGACAGGAACGTCATGGGCACAGGGCACTACCCGCGCGGAGGCGTCGAGGCCGGCTGGTCCTTCCGGGAGGACAGGGTGCCGGTGCCGTCCTGCTCCATACTGCACGACGGCTCGAACTGGCAGGCCGTTTTTGCGCAGCCGGCCCCGGACGAGTCGGTCCTGTCCAGCGTGAAGACCTTCCTGAGGGAATCGAAGCCGACCTTCGAGATCAGGGTACCCTTCAGCGAGGAGCCGCGCACCTATACGGAGAAGGGATTAGTCATCGGCGGGCTGACCGCGCCGACGGAGCAGCTGTTGAATGTGAGCAAGGTCCCCTTCGAGTACTCGCGCACCTTCTATATCGCCTTCGGCCGCTGCGCGCATATCAGCGAGATATACATGCGCCTGGCGCAGCTGGCCCTGGATGAGTTCGCAACCTCCGGCGCCGGGGCACTGGCCGACTGGTCGGGAATCGCGGCGCTCAAGCTCAACCACCTGCGCTACCTGCTGATCGACGACGGGCATATGACGGCTGTCAAAATGGGCCGGGGCAACGGCCTGTTTCAGTCTTACTACGAGTATGTGGCCGGATCGTTCCTGGTGAGGGGGCTTGAGGCGGCCGCCATCTTTGCCCGCGCCGGTAAAGAGCTGGCGGACAACAAATACAGCGGCATCGCCGAGAGGATAGGCGAGTTCTTCCTGGCCGGCGCGCTGCCCAACGGCCTGCACCGGGACTGCTACTCGCTCAAGGAGAAACGCTGGGGCGGTTACCTGGGCGTGGGCACTCCCCCCGAGCTGCAGGACGGCGCCAATACCAGGTGCAACGGCGAGGTCATGGTCAATTACTTAAGGCTATACAGCTTATTGAAGGATGTGGGACATGAGAGGCGCGATTTTCTGGCGCCGGCCGAAAAGAACGCCGCCTTCTATATCGAGCACCAGCTGGGTGGCGATGAGGAGGGCAGCTTCGGCCGCTGGTGGGATGTATCGGGCAAGCCCCTCAACGTCCTGGGCACCAACGGGGCCTATATCATAGACCTGCTGATCGAGCTGGAGAAGGTTGCCGGCAAGCGTGATGATATCGACCGGGCGCTGGAAAAGGCCGGCAGGCACTATGCGTCGCTGGTGGACAGGTCGGCCTTCTTCGGGGATACGCTGGACGCCGACTGCGTGGACAAGGAGGCGGGGGTGTCGCTGCTGCGGGCCTTTCTCGACCTCTACGAGTGGACGCATGAGAAGTCCTACCTCAAGTACGCGCGGCTGTGCGCCGGGTATATACTGAGCTTGACGTACACCTATAATGTGGCCTTCCATCCGCGCAGCCCGCTGGGCAGGCGGGGCTTTAAAACGCTGGGCATGACGTCCGTCTCGGTGGCGCATCACCATCTGGATTTCTACGGCTTCAGCATAGCCTATGATTTACTCAGGCTGTGGCAGGGCAGCGGCGAGGAGCTGTGGAAGAGGTGCGCGCTCAACATGATCGGCGCCTGCAGCCAGCTGGTCTCCAGCCCGCGCGATATGCTGGGCAAAGGCCGGGATTTCCTGGGCTGGCAGCCCGAGCAGATGAACCAGACTAACTGGGACTATAAGCACAGGATACTGGGCACCAAAGGTCGTTTCCACACCTGCGTGGCCTGGACCGTTGTGCTCACGCTGGGCGCCATGCTGGATATCAGGGAGAGGTTCCCGGAAGTCCTTGATTTTAAGCTTGGTGAACTATGCCCTTCTTAGCTTCCATCTCGGCGATGCCCGCCTGTATTTCCTGGTATCTCTTCTCCGTGATGGGGTAGAAATACAGGAAAACGGCGGCCAGCAGGAACAGCCCTGCCGATATGGGTCCCAGGAAGAGGGTGATGGCCAGCTGTGAGCTGGGTGACTGCGGCATGACGTTGGGCACGTAGCCCATGGCCTCCAGCGTCACGCCCATCAGGAAGATGGCCAGCGCCTGGCCGATCTTGAGCCCCCAGGTCCAGATTCCGAAGAAGGCGCCCTCGCGGCGCTCTCCCGTGCACAGATAGTCGTATTCGATAGCATCGGCCACGATGGCGTAGGGCATGGCGTAGAGCAGCCCGAAGCCCGTGCCGGCGAAGAACATCATGACCAGGGTAAAGGTCACGCCCATGGTCTGGCCGAAGATGAAGATGAGCATCAGCATGACGGCCATCACGACGAAACCTATGCCGTAGACCAGCTTCTTGCCCATCTTCTTGCTCATGGCCACGCTGATGGGTATGAAGATCATGCCGGTGACGATCAGTATCAGCATAGCGAAGGTGGTGGCACCCTCGTTGCCCAGGATGTACTTGAAGTAGTAGATCACGATGGCGCTGGCCACGGTGATAGCCAGGATGTGGGTGATATAGGTCGCCAGGATGAACAGGTAGGGCTTGTTCTTGAAGACTGCCTTGTATGTATCGACGAAGCCCATGGTCTGGGTCGATTTGAGGCTGGGCGCCTCCTTGACCGAGAAGACGGTGACCAGGGCCGAAATAAGCATCACGCCGCCGAAGACGAGCCCCAGCAGCACGAAGCCCATGCTTTTGTCGGGGGCCAGCGCCACGAGGGGCAGCGCTGCGCCCGCGCCCAGCAGGGTTCCCACCGCCGCGAATCCGAAGCGGTAGGCGTTGAGCGAGGTCCTCTCATGATAGTCGGCAGTCAGCTCCGGTCCCAGCGAAGAGTAGGGTATATTGACCGTGGAGTATGCGGTGCACAGGATGATATATACCACCATGGCGTAGATGAAAAGGGTCATCTGGCTGATGCCCGCGCCGAGGATCAGCGTGGGGTTGGTAAACATCAGCACCACGGCGACAAACAGCGGGATTGAAGCGCCCAGCATGTAGGGCCGGCGCCGGCCCATTTTATTCACCGTCCGGTCGGAAACGAAGCCGATCACCGGGTCGTAGAATGCGTCCCAGATGCGCCCCACCATGAGGGCGATGCCCGCCAGGGCGGCGGCCAGCCCGACCGTGTCGGTCAGGAAGTTCATCAGCACAAAGGCCGTGGCCGTGAAGAAAAGGTTGCCTCCGAAGTCGCAGCATCCGTAGCCCA